>JBDTXF010000097.1:0-8439 GCA_040006355.1 Nocardioidaceae bacterium
GGCCCTGGGGATCGACGTCTCGCCCGAGGCCGTGCGGATGACCCGTCAGCGGGGCGCGCGCGCCCGCCGCGGCGACGTCTTCGGGCCGGTGCCCGAGGAGGGCCGGTGGGCGACGGCCCTGCTGGCCGACGGCAACATCGGCATCGGCGGTGACCCGGCGCGACTGCTCGCCCGGGTGCGCGACCTGCTGGCGCCCGACGGCGTCGCCATCGTCGAGCTCGAGGCGCCCGGCACCGGGCTGGTCCACGACCGGCTGCGCCTGCGGCTCGGCGACCGCGAGAGCGTCGCCTTCGACTGGGCGCTCGTGGGCGTGGACGCCATCGACGACCTGGCCACCGAGGCCGACCTCTCGGTCGCTGCCCTGCGGGAGTCGGGTGGACGCCACGCAGCGCTGCTGACCCGCTCGCAGATCGGCTAGGTCGTGCCGTCCGCGCGAACCACCGTGCGCCGAGCCGGATCCGCTCTAGGGTGGGCTCGTGGCTGACCGTGGGAGGCACGACCTCCCGACCGAGCAGGACTACGGGTTCCCCGCGGGCCTCTGGCGCAGGGTCGGACGACGTCGACCCCCCGGCGTACCGTCGGAGCGCGCGTGGCGGAGCCCGCTGCGCGGGCCGTGGCTGACCGCCGTCCTCGGGTCGGTGCTCCTGGTCGGTCTGCCGGTCGTCGTGGTCACCGGTCTGCTGTCCTACATCGCCTACGGCGCCGCACCGCGACCCGGCGACGTGGGGTTCCTCCACCTGCCGTTCTTCGACTGGCCGACCAGTCCGTCCTGGTCGTACCGCCTCAGCCAGGGACTGCACGTGGGCCTCGGCCTGATGCTGGTGCCGGTCGTCCTGGCCAAGCTGTGGTCGGTGATCCCGCGGCTGTTCGCCTGGCCGCCGGTGCGCTCGGTCGCCCAGCTGCTGGAGCGGCTCTCACTCGGGCTGCTGGTCGGCAGCATCCTGTTCGAGCTGGCCACGGGGGTGCTCAACATCCAGTACGACTACGTGTTCGGCTTCTCGTTCTACACCGCCCACTACTGGGGCGCCTGGGTCTTCACCTTCGCCTTCCTGGTCCACGTCCCGATCAAGCTTCCCGTGATGCGGCGCTCGCTGCGGTCACGCTCGCTGCGCACCGAGCTGCGTACGCCGCTGGCCGCGACGGTCCCCGAGAGCGTCGAGAGCGACCTGGTCGCGGTCGACCCGGCACCGGCCACGCTCAGCCGCCGTGGCGCGTTGGCCGTCGTCGGCGGTGGAGCGCTGCTGGTCGGGCTCGCCTCGACGGGGGAGACGATCGGCGGCTTCATGCGTCGGGTCTCGGTGCTGTCGGTGCGCGGACGGGTCCCCGGCGGCGGCCCCAACGACTTCCAGGTGAACCGCACCGCCGTCTCGGCGAGGATCACCGACGAGCAGGTCGGCGACGGCTGGCGGCTCACCCTCACCGGTGGGGGACTGGTGGTCGAGCTGAACCGCGCCGAGCTCCTCGCGATGGAGCAGCACACCGCGGTCCTGCCCATCGCCTGCGTCGAGGGCTGGTCCTCGACCCAGACCTGGACGGGCGTGCGGCTGCGCGACCTGGCCGGGCTGGCGAAGGTGCCCGCCCCGAGGGCGGCGGTGGTGACCTCGCTGGAGATCAAGGGCAGCTTCAACCGGGCGCCGCTCCAGAGCCACCAGGTGCTCGCCGGGGACAGCCTGCTGGCACTCAAGGTCAACGGCACCGAGCTGTCCCGCGACCACGGCTATCCCGCGCGGGTCATCGTCCCGGCCCTTCCGGGCGTGCACAACACCAAGTGGGTCACCTCGATCGCGTTCGTCGGCGCATGACCGGCCGTCGCGACGCCTCCCGCCTGTCACGACCCGGGGACATCCTCGCCGTCCTCGGCGGCGTCGTGCTGGTCTGGCTGCTGGTGCGTCCGCGACCCCTGCCGGCCACGGGCCTGGCGGAGACCGTCTCGGCGCCTGCGCCGGAGCCGACCACGTCGCCGAGGCGGCCGGTGGGCGGGTTCCGGGGGTTCTACGGCGCCCACCCGCTGCATCTCCTGGTGCTGCTCGCCTCGCTCGCGCTGACGGCGTACGTCGTGGGGTTCGTGGTCCGCGCCCCGGACTCGGTCCGCATCGGGATCTGGTTCGTCGCCGCGGTCGTCGCACACGACCTGGTGCTGTTCCCGCTCTACGCCCTGGCCGACCGGTCCGTCTCGGGACTGCTGAGCCGGCGGCCCAGGCGACGGGTTGCGCTGGTGCCGGCGATCAACCACCTCAGGCTGCCGGTGATGGCGTCGCTGCTCCTGCTGCTGGTGTTCTTCCCGGCGATCCTGGGACAGGGCGAGGCGACGTACCTCCGCGCCAGCGGGCTCACCGAAGGGTCCACCTACCTCGCGCGGTGGCTGCTGCTGACCGGTGCGTTCTTCCTGCTCTCGGCGGTGGCGTACGCCGTGCGCGTCGCCACCAGCGGCAGCACGCCGGCCGCGGTGCACAGCGCCTAGCAGGCACTCGTCCCGTCCGGGGGTGCTGTCACCGGACGGGACGAGCGAACGAGGGTGCTTCCCGCCCCGCCCCGCCCCGCTCGGCGACGCGCAGGCGGGAAGCCGGCCCACGACGGTCCGGGCCGGCGAAGCCCCGAGTCCACGTGAGCCACACGGAGAGAACCCGGGTGGAGGAGAGGCGCCCCCGGCTCAGTCCGCTGATCGTGTGCACGGGGTCCGGGTGCGGTGTTCCCCTCTATGGGAGCACACCGCGACGACATCCCACAGAGGCACCGCGGTTTGTCGTGATATGAGGACGGGTGGTCCTCAACCCTTCCGGGTCGTCAGGTCGGGGAAGCGCTTCGGGTCCGAGACCACCGCCTGGGCCACCTCACCCAGCCGCAGGTTGTGGCTGCGGCAGTAGGCGCGCAGGCGCTGGAAGGCCTGGTCCGGGCTGGTCCCGTGCATCTGCGCCAGCGCCCCCTTCGCCTGCTCCAGGACGACGCGGCTGTTGAGCGCGATCTGCAGCTGCTCGCTGAGTGCCGCACCCCGGCGCACGGCCCGCTGCTGCAGCAGGCCGATGGTGGCCACGTCGGCCAGGGCCTGCACGATGCGAACGTCCCCGGCCTCCATCTCGCCGGCATCGGTGCCGAAGAGGTTCAGCGCGCCGATCACGTCCTTGCGGAGCCGCAACGGGAAGGCGTGCACCGAGCGGAAGCCGGCGGCGACCGCTCGCGGGGCGAACTTCGGCCACCGTTGCCCGGCCTCGCGCAGGTCGGCGTTCACCACCGGCTCTCCCTCGCGGAAGCAGTCCTGGCAGGGCCCCTCGACCATCTGCACCTGGAAGAGCTCCAGCATCTGGGTGCGCTCGTCGGAGGCGGCCATCAGCTGCAGGCGTCCCTGGGGGTCCGCGAGCAGCAGGCCGGCGTCCCGGGCGTTGACCAGCTCGGAGGTCTGGGACGTGACCATGTGGAGGAAGTCGATCAGGTCGAACTCGTCGACCAGGGTGTCGGCCACCTGGACGAACACGTCAGCCAGCTTCTCAGCAGAAATAGTCACAGCGATCTCCCGTCGTCGTCCGCCGCAGCGGTCCCGTCATCAGGAGAGTCGGCTTCGAGGACGAGTCTACGAGTGACGATGCCCTCGGCGACAGTGCTCAGCGGATGCCCCGTGGCAAATGCATACGCCCGGAGCCTGGACATGGCGTCATCCAGGTCGGTCCCGAGGTGCACCATGACCATACCCTGGGCCTGATAGATCATGTATCCCGAGTCGAGGACGTCCGGCTCCTCGGCCACTCCGTCGTCCCCGACGTGCTGCTGCGCAGCCAGCAGGTCGGTCGACGCCAGCGCAGCGAACCCCACGGCCCGGTCCACTGCCTCGGTCGACAGGGGCCCGACCCGGTCCTGGTAGACGTCGATGGCGCCGAGGGCCGAGGTGCCGGCCATCAGGGGGAACGCGAAGACGGCCCGCACGCCCTGCTCGAGGGCGGCCGGTCCGTAGCCGAGCCAGCGGCCGGGTGTCGCCGCAGCCAGGTCCGGCTCCAGGACGGGTCTCCCGGCTGCGTAGGCGTCCAGGCAGGGGCCTTCTCCCAGCGTGAGCTGCAGGTCCTCGAGGACGGCACTGGCGTCGTCCGAGGCCGCGGCCGTCACATGGGCACCGGCGGGCGACATCAGGCACACCCCGACGCCCGTGGCCGGAAGCGCGCGCGCGACCGCCCGGCACAGCCGCTGCAGCTGCCCGGCCAGGTCGGGCTGGTCACTGGGGTGGGCCGGTTCGGCGCCCACCCAGCGGCGTACGTCGTCCGCGCCCGTGTCGTCCGCCATCCCGTGCATTCCTCGCTTTCGGGCCGGTGGTCCGCGAGGTCTGGGCGGGGGACATGCTCAACCCAGCCACCGTATCCCCTCCCGGGCCGCAGCACGCTGGATCCGGGTTCGGCGAGCGTGCTAGGCGACCGCCCCGACCCGGGCGGCCGAGAGTGGTGCGGCCGAGAGTGGGGCGGCCGAGCGCTGTCCCGACAGGGGCCGGGCCATGGTCAGCCGCGCCAGCAGCTCCTCGGCACTCTCCCGGCTCGCGTGCAGCTCGGGGCCGACGGAGTCCACGAGTCGGCGGGCGAGGTCGTGCAGCTTGAGGTTTTCGGTCGAGGAGTGCCGGCGCAGGATCGCGAAGGCCGCCTCGGCGTCGCACCCGGTCGCGAACATCAGCACACCCTTGGCCTGCTCGATCACCCCGCGGTGCTCGGCGATCCGGGTCAGTGCGACCTCGACCTCGACCTGGACCTCGTCACGTCGGATCTGGCTGAGGTCGACGAAGAACCCGGTCACCCGGTCCACGACGCCGTCCGGCCCGGACCTGCCGCGTCCCACCCACAGCACGGGCCGGATCCTGAGCTGGCGGTCCACCACTCGGTGGTAGCAGGCGAACGGCTGCCCGGTGCCGACCGCGCCCCGCATCGCCTCCACGGTCCGGGCGAGGTCGTCGGGATGCTTGTGCCGCAGCAGGAAGGCGGTCGTGGCCGGGGCCGTGCGGGGGGCGAAGCCGTGCAGGATGTAGATCCCGTCGGACCACTCCCAGCGGTCCTCGGCCACGGCGTAGACGAAATGGCCGACCGGGGCCTCCGGTCGACGTGCCTGCGTCACTGGTGTCGTCACCGGCTCCCGATCGTGTCAGTGTCGCTGGTAGCCCACAGTGGACCCGAGCGACCAAATTTACCCATGCCGCCGTACGCCGTCAAAGGTGTGTCCAAGGTTGCGGGGACTAGCCTAGACAGACCATGTACACGATCAAGGAGGCCGCCCGGATCACCGGCGTCCCGGAGACCTCGCTGCGCGCCTGGGAGCGTCGCTACTCCGTCGTCGAGCCGCGCCGCACGGAGGCCGGCTACCGGATCTACGACGACAGCGACCTGGCGGCCGTCGCTGCGATGCGCGACCTGGTCGCCGACGGCTGGTCGCCCGCGGAGGCGGCGCGGGCGGTCCGCGAGGGCAGGGCGGGCCCTGAGAGCCCTGAGAGCCCTGAGAGCCCTGGGACCACGCCGGCCGACAGCCCGCCCCCGGTGACCCTCGCTGCGGACCCCGCCGTCGCGTTGTTCGTCGCCGCCGCCGCACGCCTGGACACCGACGCGCTCGAGGAGAGCCTGGACCTGGCCTTCTCGGCAGGGACCTTCGAGCATGTGCTGGACAGCTGGCTCTTCCCCGCCCTGCGGGCACTGGGCGAGGCCTGGGCGCGCGGCGAGGTCGACGTCGCGGGGGAGCACGCAGCGAGCCACGCGGTCCATCGGCGGCTGTCCATGGCCTTCGCGGCCGCGGGCAGGCAGTCCCGGGGGCCCACCGTGGTGGTGGGACTTGCCCCTGGCAGCCGCCACGAGCTCGGCGCGCTCGCGTTCGCGACGGCGATCAGGCGCCGCGGGCTCGACGTGCTCTACCTCGGCGCCGACGTCCCGGAGGCCAGCTGGGACGCGGCGGTCTCCACCCGGGGTGCGCGAGCGGCGGTGCTGGCCGTGGTCACCGCCTCCGACCGCCCGGCGGCGGCCTCGACGCTCCAGCGGCTGGTGGTCTCGCACCCGGGGCTGCTGGTCGCGGCGGGAGGGTCCTTCGGAGCGGCGCTGGGCGCAGGCGTGCACTCGCTGACCGGCACGGTCGCCCAGGCCGCCCGGGAGCTCGACGCGCTGCTGCCCGTCGCGCCTAGGTGATCCCGAGATCGACCTCGATGGGCTCCAGCGCACCCGAGGGAGACGGCCGGCCGAGCAGGAAGCCCTGTCCGAAGTCGCATCCGAGGCCGTTGAGTGCCTGTGCCTGGCTGACTGTCTCGATGCCCTCGGCGACCACCTGGAGGCGCAGCGCCTGAGCGAGGCTCACCACGGCACTGATCAGCGCGAACGACTCGCGTCGCGTCGCCGGATCGTCGATCCGGGCGGTGAACCCGGCGTCGATCTTCACGATGTCGACCGGGAACCGTGCCAGGTAGGACAACGAGGAGTAGCCGGTGCCGAAGTCGTCGATCGCCAAACCGACGCCGAGGGACTTGAGCCGGTCGAGCTGGACCCGGGCCTCGTCGGCCTCGCTCATCAGCACGCTCTCGGTGACCTCGAGCCCGATGGACGATCCGGCGACGCCGTGGTCTCGGAGCTGCCGACCCAACCGCGGCACGAAGCTGGGGGACTGCAGCTGGTGCATCGACACGTTGATCCAGGTGACCGGCATCGGTGCGTCGGGTGTGCCTCGTCGCCGGACGATCTCCTGCAGCACCTGGTCGATCACCCAGTCCCCGAGATCGTCGATGAGTCCGGTCGACTCGGCGAGCGAGATGAAGGTGTCCGGGAGCAGGAGCCCCCGGGTCGGGTGCTGCCAGCGCACCAGGGCCTCGAGACCGTGCACGGACCAGTCGGCCAGGTGCACCTCCGGCTGGTAGTACACCCTGAGCTCGCCGCCGAGGATCGCCGAGCGGAGCTCGGCCTCGCTCTGCACGCGCCGGTTCACCCGCGAGCCGAGGTCGTCGTCGAAGACCTGGATCCGGGAGCGCCCGCGCTCCTTGGCGTCGTACATCGCCGCGTCGGCGTCGCTGAGCAGACCTTCGGCCGTGGTGTCGGCACGGGCCGGCGCCGAGATGCCGATGGACGCCGACAGTGGCATCCGGTTGCGACCGATCGCGAAGGGCTCGCGCAGGGCTGTCTCCACGGCGGTCGCCTGCTCCTGCGCCTGCTCGGGCGTGCAGTCCGTGGACAGGATGACGAACTCGTCCCCGCCGAGGCGGGCGAGGGTGTCCTCGGGCTTGAGGACCGTCTCCAGACGGCGGGAGCACGCCACCAGCACCGCGTCACCGGACTGGTGACCGAGCGAGTCGTTGACCGTCTTGAACCTGTCGAGATCCAGGAACAGCACCGCCACCGGGTGTGCGTGCGGGTCTCCCTGGAGGAGGCGGTCGAGACGTCGGATCAGCAGTGCCCGGTTGGGAAGTCCCGTCAGCGGGTCGTGCGACGCCTGGTGCTGCAGCTGCGCCTCGAACCTCTGGCGGCTGGTGATGTCCTCGATGTGGTCGACGATGTACTGCACCCGGCCGTCGGGACCCGGGATGACCGAGGAGGAGTGCAGGACGCCGACCACCGAGCCGTCCCGGTGGACGAGGCGGGTCTCGAACTGATGGTGCGTCAGGGTGCCGTCGAGCAGGGCCTGACGCTGCTGACGCCCGGACTGCACGTCGTCGGGGTGCATCACCTGGTCGATGCGCAGGCCCATCAGGGTCGCCTCGTCGCGGCCGAGGAGCTGGGTCAGCGCCTCGTTGACCTGGACGAAACGGCCCGTCGTGTCCGTGACCGCCATCCCGATCGGGGCGTCGTTGAAGGCGCTGCGGAAGCGGTCGCCGGCCTGCTTGAGCTGATCTTGGACGTGCTTGCGCTCGGAGATGTCGCTCATCAGCAGCATGGTGTCCGGTGACGACTGGTCGTGACGCTCGGGCATGGTCATCTGCATCCAGCGCCAGGAGCCGTCGCGCTGCCCGAACCGCACCTCGGCGCTCGCTTCGTCCAGCCGGTCCTCCCAGGTCGACGTGAGCAGCCGGTCGAGACGACCGACGTCGTCGGGATGGACCAGGGACGACAGGATCCGGCCCACGATGTCCTCGAAGCTGAGTGCGGACATCGCCTGCAGCCCGCCGTCCACGGAGACCACGGCCTGGTCCGCGTCCAGGGTCAGCAGGGCCACCGTGGAGCTGGCCATCAGGCTCTGCATCGCCTGCTCGCGGGTCTTGCGCTCGGTGATGTCGCGCTGGATGGAGACCCAGTGGGTGAACCAGCCGCGCTCGTCCGCCACCGGGGTGATGCTGATCTGGGAGTAGAACTCGGTGCCGTCCTTGCGCACGTTCAGGACCTCGACCTCGACGGGCTCCCACGCCTCGAGTGCCCGGCGCAGCCGGCCGAGCTCGGCGCGGTCCGTCTTGGGGCTCTGCAGCACGCGCGGCGTCAGGCCGATGATCTCGCTCGGCTCGTAGCCGGTCATCCGGGT
>JBDTXF010000098.1:0-8424 GCA_040006355.1 Nocardioidaceae bacterium
CACAGCGCGTTGTCGAAGGCCACGATCCCGCCCGGCTTGAGCAGCCGCAGCGCCTCGTCGAGGTAGGCGGAGTACTCCGACTTGTCGGCGTCCACGTAGACCAGGTCGTAGTGCCCGTCGGTCAGCCGCGGAAGCACGTCGAGGGCGGCGCCCGGGATCAGCCGCACGCGCTGCGAGGGGAACCCGGCCTCCAGGAACGCCTGACGGGCCAGCCGCTGGTGCTCCCCCTGGGTGTCGACGGTGGTGAGCACGCCGTCGGGGCGCATCCCCCTCAGCAGCCAGATGCCCGAGATGCCCGTCCCGGTGCCGATCTCCACGACCGCGCGGGCCTCGATGACCGAGGTGAGGAAGCGCAGGGCAGCGCCTCCGCCGGGGCCGATCGGCGAGACGCCGACCTCCTCGGCGCGGGCGCGGGCGGCGGTCAGCACCTCGTCCTCGCCGACATACTCCTCGGCGTAGGTCCAGCTGGCCGGCTTCAGTCCCGTGGCGATGATGGCCTCCCGTGGTCGCGCGCTGCGTGGCTGATCTGAGCGGGACTCTACCGCGCCCCGGGCGGTGCCCGGCGACCGACGGCCGGGGGGTGGTCCATCGCCGACGAAGGCTCCGGCAAGGGTCGACAGGTGACCCTGGCCGGACCCTCAGCCGGCTCTCAGGAGCGACTCCTACCCTGGGACCAGACGCCAGCAGTGGCGAGCCCCACCCCGCTCCAGGAGCCGTCCTGGCAGCGACCACGCAGTCGAACGGTCCAGGAGCAGCCGATGACCACGCCGACCCCCCCGCGTCTGCCGAGTCAGACCACCGCGCCGGATGACTGGCAGGCACCCTCGTGGGACGAGATCGTGGCCCAGCACTCCGCTCGGGTCTACCGGCTCGCCTACCGCCTGACCGGCAACCCCCACGACGCCGAGGACCTCACCCAGGAGGTGTTCGTCCGGGTGTTCCGGTCCTTGTCGTCCTACACCCCGGGGACCTTCGAGGGCTGGCTGCACCGCATCACCACGAACCTCTTCCTCGACCAGGCCCGCCGCAAGGCCAAGATCCGCTTCGACGCGCTCGCCGACGACGCCGACGCGCGGATCCCGAGCCGGACGGCCGCCCCCGACGTCCAGGTGCTGGACGGTCTCTTCGACGCGGACGTCGAGGCGGCGCTCGCCGCGCTGCCGCCGGACTTCCGGGCGGCCGTGGTGCTGTGCGACATCGAGGGCCTCAGCTATGAGGAGATCGCCGACGTCCTGGACCTCAAGCTCGGCACGGTCCGCTCCCGGATCCACCGTGGCCGCACGATGCTGCGCAAGGCGCTGGCGCACCGCGCGCCCTCCGCGGGACGCTCGCGCTACTCCGGGCCCGCAGAGCCCCGGCGTCGTCGACTGACCCCGCAGGTGGGCTGATGTCGCCGCTGCGACGCCCGATGTGGCCGCTCCAGGGGCACCTCGGTGCCTCCGTGAGCGCCCTGGTCGACGGCCAGCTCGACGAGGTCAGCACCGAGCGCGCCTGGCAGCACGTCGTGGTGTGCGCAGGGTGCCGTCGCCTCGTCGAGCACGAGAGCTGGCTCAAGCGTCAGCTCGGCCAGATCGGCGAGACGCCGCGGGCCCAGGAGCCCTCGGACCGCTTCCTCGGCTCGCTGCTCGACCTCGACCCGGCCGTCGTCGCCTGGGCCGAGACCCAGGAGATCGAGGACCGCGGCCGCACCCGTCGCCGCGTCGGCATCGCCCTGGTGGGCGCCGGCTCGGTCGCGGCGGCCGTGCTCGGCCTCTCGACGCTCGGGGGGGCGCCGCTCGGCGGTGGCGCGAGCCCCGCGACCTCGGTCGGCCAGTCCCGCACCACCTCGACGCCAACCCGCGCCGTGGTCACGCCCACCGCGGCCGTCTCCGGCACGCTGCCGGGCTGGACGGTCGGCTCCCGCACCGGCGGCGTCGTGCATGCTCGCGCCGTCGGCGACCGTCGCTGAGCTCCCCTGACCAAGGTCGCCGCCACCGGCGGTCCCGCGGGTTGGGTCGTAGGTGAGAATGGGTGACGTGAGCCAGGACGACGAACGACCCGACCCGGACGACCAGGGCGAGCCGGGCGACCCGCAGAACGGTCGCGACCTCGGCGACACGCAGCCGGTCCGCCCCGAGGCCCCGTCCTACCCTCCGCCGTCGATGCCCCCGTCGCCCTCGCAGCCCGGTCCCTACGGGCAGTCGTTCGGCCAGCCCGTGCCCCCTCACCAGGGCCCGTCCCCGCAGCAGGGCCTCCCCCCGGAGCAGGCTCAGCAGCCGCCCTACGGCCAGCAGCAGCCGACCACGCCGTACGCCGCTCCCTACGGCTACCCCGCCTACCCGGCGCCGCAGCCGAGCCGGCCCGAGCAGCCGAGGGGCCCGGGCGGCCGGCTCCCCGGCTGGGCCTGGCCGGTGATCACCGCGCTAGCCCTCGCCGTCGGGCTGCTCGGCGGTGTGCTCGGTGGAGTGGCGGTGTCCTCCTCGATGAGCGACAACGCGGGCGTCACCCCGATCAGCACCGACAACGGCGCGGCCACCCCGCTGAAGGCGGACAACGGGAGCATCGCCGCCGTGGCCGCGCGACTGCTGCCGAGCACCGTGCAGATCCTGGCCAACGGCGGCGCCGACGGCACCGCCAAGGGCGGAGCCACCGGGTCCGGCTTCGTGATCGACGCCCAGGACCACGTGATCACCAACAACCACGTGGTCGCGGACGCAACCGGCCCCGGGCAGCTCAAGGTCGTCGACCGGGACGGCACGAAGCATGCCGCCAAGATCGTCGGCCGGAGCCCGGTCTACGACATCGCGGTCCTCGACGTCTCGGGCGCCTCGGGTCTCCGTGCGGCGGCCATCGGCTCCTCCAGCCGGCTGCGGGTCGGGGACACGGTCGTCGCGATCGGCTCACCGCTCGGGCTCAGCGGCACCGTCACCTCCGGCATCGTCAGCGCCACCGACCGCCCGGTGACCACCGGGGACAGCGCGTCCCAGTCCTCCTACATCAACGCCCTGCAGACCGATGCCGCGATCAACCCGGGCAACTCCGGCGGTCCGCTGGTGAACCTCCGCGGCCAGGTCGTCGGTGTGAACTCCGCCATCGCCACCACCGGCGGAGCGGTCGGCGGCGAGTCCGGCAACATCGGCGTCGGCTTCGCGATCCCGATGGAGCAGGTGCGGGTCACCGCGGCCCAGATCCTGGCCACCGGCAAGGCCCGCTACCCGGTGATCGGAGCCAATGTGAACACCAGCGCCCAGAACAGCGGCGCCGAGGTGGTCGACGTACCCTCCGGGACCCCGGCGGCCGACGGCGGACTGAAGAAGGGCGACGTGGTGACCAGCGTCGACGGGAAGCCGATCACCGACGGGATCGGCCTGATCGTGGCGATCCGCAGCCACCAGCCGGGCGAGACCATCGACCTCGAGGTGGACCGCTCGGGGAAGACCCGCGACGTCAAGGTGCGCCTGGACTCCAAGGTCGGCTAGCGCTCAGGTCGCGTCGCTGTCGTACGGCGGCAGCTCGCCGGCCTCGAGAGGGCGCTCGCCGGCCCGCGCAGGCGAGTCGTCGTCCGAGGACTCGTCCCAGGCGTCCTGGATGTACTTCCGGACGGCCTGGCGCGGGTCGAGGTCGGAGAGCTCGAAGTCCGCGAACTCCGGCCCCAGCTCTGAGCGGATGTCGTCGCGGGCCGCCTGGGTGAACTGCCGCAGCTGACGCACGAACCGGCCGGCCTGGCGGGCGAAGTCCGGGAGCCGGTCCGGACCGAAGACGACCACCGCAACCACGATGATCACCGCCAGCTCCGGCAGCCCGATCCCGAACACTCAGCTCAGCGCCTTCCGGCGGGCGACAGCCCGAGCTGCAGTCCCGCCAGCCCGCGGCCTCGACCCGAGAGCCTCGTCGCCACCGCGGACAGCACGACCGCCGCGGGCGAGTCCGGCAGGCCGTCGACGATCGGGACCCCGGAGTCGCCGCCCTCGCGCAGGGTCAGGTCGAGCGGCACCTCGCCGAGCACCGGGACGTCGTAGCCGAACCGGCTCGAGAGCGTCTTCGCGACCCGCTCGCCGCCGCCGGCCCCGAAGACCTCGAGGCGGTGCTCGGGTCCGCAGTGCGGGCACGGCAGGAACGACATGTTCTCGACCACGCCGACCACGCGCTGGTGCATCATCGAGGCCATCGTCCCGGCCCGCTCGGCCACCTCGGCGGCAGCCTCCTGCGGGGTGGTCACCACGACCACCTCGGCGTTGGGCAGGTGCTGGCCCAGCGAGATCGCGATGTCGCCGGTGCCGGGGGGCAGGTCGAGGAAGAGCACGTCCAGGTCGCCCCAGAAGACGTCGCTGAGCATCTGCACCAGGGCCCGGTCGAGCATCGGGCCGCGCCAGGCGACGACCTGGTCGCGACGGGGCTTCAGCATCCCGATGCTGATCACCGAGATCTCACCGGACGACGCCAGCGCCGGGACCGGCATGATCATGTCCTCGACCTGGGTGGGCCGGACGTCGCCGACCCCGAGCATCGCGGGGATCGAGTGGCCGTAGATGTCGGCGTCCAGGATGCCGACCCGCATGCCCTGCCTGGCCATCGCGGCGGCCAGGTTCACCGTCACCGAGGACTTGCCGACACCGCCCTTGCCGGAGGCGATCGCATAGACCTTGGTCAGCGAGCCGGGCTGGGCGAACGGGATCTCCTTCTGGGCCTGGCCTCCACGCAGCTGCTCCTGGAGGCCGGCGCGCTGCTCCGCGCTCATCACCCCGAGGTCGAGGGCCACGCTGGTCACGCCGGGGACCCGCTCCACGGCGGTCGTCACGTCCCGGGTGATGGTGTCCTTCAGCGGGCAGCCGGAGACCGTCAGCAGGACCGTGACGCGCACGCCGCCGATCTCGTCGACCACCACGGACTCGACCATCCCGAGGTCCGTGATCGGGCGACGGATCTCCGGGTCGTTGACGGTCGCGAGCGCGGCGTTGATCTGCTCGAGATCGGGGGAGGTCATGCCTGTCAGCCTACGTGGCCGCTGGGCGGTCGGCGGACCGGACCCGAGGCCTCACCCGTCGCGGCCATCGGGCTCCTCGTCGCTCTCGCGCTGCTCCTCGAGCTCCTGCACCAGCGACCGCAGCTCCGAGCGGACGTAGTCACGGGTGGCGACCTCGCCGAGGGCCATCCGGATCGAGGCCATCTCCCGGGCCAGGAACTCCATGTCGGCGTGCGCGCGGGAGTTGGCCTGCCGGTCCTGCTCGCCGATCACCCGGTCCCGGTCCTCCTGGCGGTTCTGCGCGAGGAGGATCAGCGGCGCGGCGTACGACGCCTGGAGGCTGAGGATCAAGGTCAAGAAGATGAACGGGTAGTCGTCGAAGCGCAGCGGACCCGGCGCCAGCGCGTTGATGGCCAGCCACACGACGACGAACATCGTCATGTACATCAGGAACCGGGCGGTCCCCATGAAGCGCGCGAACGTCTCCGCGAAGCGCCCGAAGGTGTCGGAGTCGACCTGGGGGCGGCGGACGATCTGCCTCCGGGTGTCCAGGGGTACGTCGAGCCGGGGGCCGCGCTGCTCGCGTGGGCGCACGTCGCGCCTGGCCGGCTCGCGCCGGCCGGGCCTATCCACGTCCGCCCCCCTTGGGGTCGCCGATGCGGACCGCGGACTCCGTGCGGCTGGGGGTGTCGCGCCAGTTCTCCGGCAGCAGGTGGTCGAGCAGGTCGTCGACGGTGACCGCGCCGACCAGCCGGCCGTCCTCGTCGACGACCGGCGAGGCGACCAGGTTGTAGGTCGCGAGGTGCCGTGCGCAGTCCTCGAGGCTCGAGGTCGGGCGCAGCGGCTCGATGTCGGAGTCCAGGACGTGGCCCACCATCGTCGACGGTGGCTCGCGGAGCAGCCGCTGGATGTGGGCGACCCCGAGCAGCCGTCCGGTGGGCGGCTCGAGCGGCGGCCGTGCAACGTAGACCAGCGCCGCCAGGGACGGGCTCAGCTCGGAGTTGCGCACATGCGCCAGGGCGTCCGCGACGGTCGCGTCCGGGGACAGGATCACCGGCTCGGTGGTCATCATGCCGCCGGCGGTGCGCTCCTCATACGACATCAGCCGGCGTACGTCGTCGGCCTCCTCGGGGTCCATCAGCTGCAGCAGCCGCTCCGCCGTCTCCGGGGACAGCTCGGCGATCAGGTCGGCGGCGTCGTCGGGGGACATCTCCTCGAGCACGTCGGCAGCACGCTCGTGGTCGAGGTTGTTGAGGATCTCGACCTGGTCCTCCTCGGGGAGCTCCTCCAGGACGTCGGCCAGCCGCTCGTCGTTGAGGGCTGCCGCGATCTCGCCGCGGCGCTTGGCGGGAAGGTCGTGGATCACGCTCGCCAGGTCGGCCGGGCGCATCTCGTCGAGGGCGGCGAGCAGGTGGGTCGCGCCCTGCCCCTCCTCGAGCGCGGCGAACCCGTCGATGTCGCGCCAGTCGACGACGTGGGTCTGCCCCTTGCGGCCGAACCGCTTGGACCCCTCCTGCAGGGCCACCTTGTTGATCAGCCAGTCGCGGGTGCGGGTCGGCTCCATCGCCACGTCGTACACCGCGCCGGTGACGCCGCTGTCGCGGACGGTGACCTGGCGGTCGAGCATCTGCCCGAAGACCAGCGTCTCGGTGGGCCGCTGCTCGAAGCGCCGCATGTTGACCACGCCGGTGGTGATCACCTGGCCGCCGTCCAGGTGGGTGACCCGGGTCATCGGCACGAAGACCGACCGGCGTCCGAAGACCTCGACCACGATCCCCAGCACCCGGGGCGGCAGCCCGCCGGGACGGAGCACCACGACGAGGTCCCGGAGCTTGCCGACCTGGTCCCCCGCAGGGTCGAACACCGACAGGCCCGAGAGGCGGGCCGCGAAGACGCGGGTGGGGGAGGTGCTCACGAGTGACCAGGCTAGCGGCTGGGAGAATCCGCCCCATGCGACTGGACTACGACAGCGTCGACGTGTTCACCGACCGGCCCGTCGCCGGCAACCAGCTCGCCGTCGTGCACGGCGCCGACGACCTCTCGACCGAGCAGTGCCTGGCGATCGCCCGGGAGTTCGGCTTCTCCGAGACCACGTTCCCGTCCGGGCCGGTCGGGGGCGACGAGTACGCCACCCGGATCTTCACCCCCGGGCGCGAGATCCCGTTCGCCGGGCACCCGACGCTCGGCACCGCGTGGGTGCTGCGGTCCCAGGGCCTGCTCACCGAGGCGGAGTGCGTGCAGGTGTGCGGCGCCGGTCGGATCGGGGTGCGCTTCGACGGCGAGCGGGTGGAGCTGTCCGCCACCCCGCGCGACCTCGCCGGCCCGCTGGAGCCCGACCTGGTCCGCGACGTACTGCGGGTGGTGGGGCTGTCGCCGAAGGACGTCTCCGGGCAGGCCTGGGTGGCCGGCTGCGGGCTGTCGTTCGTGCACGTGCCCGTCAACGAGGAGGCCGTCGTGCGTGCCGTGCCGGCCTCCCGACCGTTCGGTGCGCTCGCCGACCGGCTCGCCGCGGCCGGACCGGTCCTGGACCTCCTCGACGCGGTGCACGTCTACGCGGTGTCCGGCGACGCCCCCCGCCTGGCCGTGCACTCCCGGGTCTTCGTACCCGGCGTCGGGGTCCCCGAGGACCCGGCCACCGGCTCGGCCGCGGCGGGCGTCGGCATGGCGCTGGTGGCCTCCGGGCTGCTGCCCGAGGGAGGTGGCTACGACATCGTCCAGGGTCTCGAGATGGGCCGGCCGTCAGCGCTGTACGGCCGGGTCGAGGCCGTCGACGGCGTCGCCACCCGGTGCCATGTCGCAGGCCAGGTCCAGCAGGTGGCGAGCGGCCGGATCACCGCCCCGTGACCCCCTGCCCACCCGGCGCGTCTGCACGTCTCAACCCCGCTGACCCGGCGCGTCTGCAGGGCTCAACCCCGCTGACCCGGCGCGTCTGCAGGGCTTGGCCTGTCGGCAGGGCCGCAGTGCGGCGGCCTCGGCAGAGCGGGCTGTGACAGGCTCGCGGCGTGCCGACCGACGACCTCTTCTTCACAGCTGCGCTGGCGGCGGAGCTGGGGAAGAAGACGGGTTTGTGCTGGGTCCGCGTCGGGGGGCGCTCTCACCCGGTCTGGCACGTGTGGCACGACGACGTGCTGTGCCTGGTCTCGGGGGGCGACGAGCAGCCGCTGCTCGAGCTGGTCGACGGCGACCGGGTCGAGGTGGTGATGCGCAGCAAGGAAACCGGCGGCTGGCTGCTGACCTGGGACGGCCAGGTGTCGGTGGTTCACCCCGGGGACGAGCGGTGGTCAACCACCACGTCCGCGCTCGTCGCGGGCCGGCTCAACCTGGCGGACCCGGCGACCGCTGCCGCCGCCTGGGCCCGGAGCAGCACCGTGCACCGGATTGCCCCGGTCCACCCTCCGACCCGCTGACGCCAGCACGCCAAGAAACCTGCAGACGCGCCGGGTCGGCGGGGTTGAGACGTGCAGACGCGCCGGGTCAGCGGG
>JBDTXF010000099.1:0-8421 GCA_040006355.1 Nocardioidaceae bacterium
GCCGCCGCCGGGACCGGCGATGCCGGTGATGCCGACACCGACATCGGCGCCGAGCTCCCGGCGGGCACCCTCGGCGAGCGCGACGGCCACCTCCTCGGACACCGCGCCGACCTCGTCGATGAGCTCGGTCGGCACCCCGGCGAGGTGGTGCTTGGCCTCGTTGGAGTAGACCACCAGCCCGCCGCGCACCCACGCCGAGGACCCGGGGCGGTCGGTCAGTCGGCCCGCGAGCAGACCTGCTGTGCACGACTCCGCGGTGGCGATGGTCAGGCCGCGGTCCTCCAGCAGCGCCGCGACGATCTCCTCGAGCGTCGAGCCGTCGGTGGAGAACACCGCCGCGGCGTACTCCTCCTGGACCGCCTCGAGGAACCGTTGGTAGCGGTCCGCGAGCGCGACGCCGTAGCGGGTCACCACCTCGAGCTCACCTCCACGCAGGCAGGTGGTGATCTCGAGGTCGTCCAGCTCACCCTCGAGGCGACGCAGCGTGGCCGCGATCGCGGCCTCGGGGGTGTCCCACAGCCGGATCGTGGACTGGCGGAGCTCAGCACGAGCGGCGAGCGCCTTCGAGACGGTCGTCGTCCCGAGCGCGGCCGGCCACATGGCCTGCAGCTCCCCGGGCGGGCCGGGCAGCACGACGACCGGCGGGTGGCCGTCACCGTCGCGGCCGGGGACCACGAGCCCGGGGGCGGTGCCGGTGGGCTCGAGCACCTCGGCACCGTCGGGGACGAGCGCCTGCTTCGCGGTGCCGGCCGCCATCGCCGCAGAGTCGACGGTCCAGCCCCGCCGTGCCACCAGCCGGGTGACGATCTCGCCGATCCTGGCCTCGAGCGCATCGTCGGTGGCCGAGCGGCGGCCCTGCCAGTCCCCGACCACGCGAGCGGTGAGGTCATCAGCGGTCGGACCGAGGCCACCGGAGGTGAGCACGAGGTCGACGTGCGCGCTCGCCAGGAAGTCCAGGGCGTCGACCAGGTCCTGCGGCCGGTCGCCGACCACCACGGTGAAGCCGACGTCGACGCCGGCCAGCCTCAGCTGCTCCGCGAGCCACGGGCCGTTGAGGTCCGAGACACGTCCGGTGAGCACCTCGGTGCCCGTGACGATGATCCCTGCGCGTGCGCTCACCCCCGCACTCTAGGGCGCCGGTGGAAGCGGGACGGGTCAGTCCCGGTTGCCGAGCCCGACGGCGACCTCGTCCTCGCGCTCGACCCGGTCCCGGTCGTCGAGCCCAGGCTGGGACGCGGGCTGGGGCACCTCGCCGCGATCGGCGGCGTCGAGCGCGCTGTGCACGGTGGTCAGCACGATCGCCGCTGCGACCAGGGTCGCCGTGCCCAGCAGGAACGGCACGTGCGCGTTGTAGTGCTCGACGAGCTTGGCGGCCGCGAAGGGGGCCAGCCCGCCGCCGATGAAGCGGACGAAGCCGTACGTCGCGGAGGCGACCGGGCGCTCGACCGGGGCGATGCTCATCACCGCGGTCGTGACCAGGGTGTTGTTCACACCCACGAACGCACCGGCCACGATCACGGCCACGATCACGACCGTGCGGTCGTCCGGCCAGATGCCGATGGCCGCGAGGTCGGCGGCCAGCAGGAGGAAGTTGCCGTAGAGAGCCCGCGACGTGCCGAACCGGGCCTTGAGCGCCGGCGCTCCCCACACCGCGAAGAGCGCGACCAGCACGCCCCAGCCGAAGAACACCACGCCGAGCTTGATGGCAGAGAGGTGCATCAGGAACGGGGAGTAGCCGAGCAGCGTGAAGAACCCCCAGTTGTAGAGCAGCCCCACGATGCTGGTGGTGGCCAGGCTCCGGTGCCGCAGCGCCTTGATCGGCTCGGTGATCCTCTCCTTGCGCTTCGGCGTCGGCGTGGGCGGCAGCAAGATGATCGTCGCGATCAGCGAGATGGCCATCAGCACCGAGACCCCGAAGAAGGGTCCGCGCCAGCTGAGGTTGCCGAGCACGCCGCCCAGCAGCGGCCCGGCGGCGATGCCGAGGCCCAGAGCGGTCTCGTAGAGCACGATCGCGCCGGCGAAGCCGCCGCTCGCCGAGCCCACGATGACCGACAGGGAGGTGGCGATGAACAGCGCGTTGCCCAGGCCCCAGCCGGCGCGGAAGCCGATGATGCCGCCGATGCCGCCGGTGGCGCCGGCCAGCGCCGCGAAGATCACGATGATCACCAGACCGGTGATCAGGGTGCGCTTGGCGCCGAGCCGGCTCGAGACCCAGCCGGTCACCAGCATCATCACCGCGGTGACCACGAGGTAGCTGGTGAACAGCAGCTCGACCTGGCTCGGGGTGGCCTTCAGCTGGCCCGCGAGCGCCGGGAGGATCGGGTCGACCAGGCCGATCCCCATGAAGGAGATCACGCAGGCGAACGCGACCGCCCACACCGCCTTGGGCTGCCGGAACGGGTTCCCGACGGGCTCTGCGTGGCTCATAGGTGACTGCTTTCGTGGCTCGGGGTCTGGTGGGTCAGGGCGCGCAACGGTGCGACCAGGTCACCCAGCGCGCTCTGCTGCTCGGTGGGGAGGCCGCCGATCACCTGCTCCAGGACGGCGGCCCGCTCGGCGTGCCGCTCCCCCAGCACCCGGCGGCCCTCGGTGGTCACCCCGACCAGCATGGATCGACCGTCCTGCGGGTTCGGGAGCCGCTCGGCGTAGCCCTCGTGGCAGAGGCGGTTGACCAGCGTGGTCATGCTGGGCTGGGCGACGCTCTGCTGCACGGCCAGGTCGGTGACCCGCTGCGGGCCGGAGTAGGCGAGGCTGTCCAACGTGGTGACGCTGGTGCTGCTCATCCGCGACGGTGCGGCCCGGCGCACCCACAGCACCAGCCGGTCCAGGACGTCGGCGACCGCCGCCCGGTCGACAGGATGCAACTCGGTTGGTTGGGGCATACACGGAACTGTATAGGGTCACTATGTAGATCGGTAGCCGTCAGGTGGTCGGGCGCGTGTGACCTGGCCCACCGAGGGGCGTGGATACTGCGCAGCATGCCCGACGTCGCCATCGCCGCTCCCAACGCGGCGGCCGCGGACGCCGGCGAGCTGGTCGCGCGGGCCGGCGGCAACGCGGTCGACGCCGCCCTGGCGGCGGCCCTGGTCACGATGGTCAACGAGGTCGGCATCGTGTCCCTGAGCTCCGGGGGCTTCGTCACCGTCGGCCCGGCCGACGGCGCGCCGTACACGGTCGACGGGTGGATGGACATGCCCGGCCGGGACCGCGCGCTGGGCGGTGGCACCTGGGACGTCTTCACCGCGTACGGCGGCGGGGTGGGCCTCACCATCGGGCCCGGGTCGGTCGCCACGCACGGCTCACTCGCGGCGTTCGGCGAGGTGCACCGCCGTGACGGACGGCTCCCGTGGCGTGAGCTGGTCGCGCCCGCCCTCGACGTGGCACGCGGTGGCTTCCTGCTGAGCTCGGCCTCGCGCTACTACCTGGACTACGTCCATGACGACGTCTTCGGCTGGGACCCCGAGAGCCGCGCGGCCGTGCACGCTCCCCCCGGCGAGGTCACCACCGGGCCGGTCGTGCTCCCCGACCTCGCCGCCTCGTTGACGCAGCTCGCCGACGAGGGACCCTCGGCCCTGCACACCGGCGAGCTGGCCCGCGTGATCTGCGAGGACGTGCTCGCCCGCGGCGGCATCCTGGGACCGGCCGACCTCGCGGCGTACCGGCCGGTCGTCCGCCCTGCCCTGCTCACCCGGATCGGCGGCTGGACGCTGGCGACCACACCACCGCCCTCGGTCGGTGGCGTCGTGGTCGCCGCGATGCTGCGAATGCTGGACGGCCGACCGCTGCACGGCTGGGATGCCGACGACGTGGCTCACCTGGTCGTGGTGCAGCGCGCCGTGCTGGGCCACCGCCACGCCGTGCTCGAGCAGTCCACCGACCTGGAGCGCGACGCACGCGCCTACCTCGACCTGATCGACCGCGACCACCTCGCCGTGCTCGAGTCCGGCTCGACAGCCCACGTCTCGGCCGCCGACAGCACCGGCGCCACGTGCTCGGTGACCGTGTCATCCGGCTACGGCGCCGGGATGATCGCCCGCGGCACCGGCATCTGGCTGAACAACTGCCTGGGCGAGCAGGAGCTCAATCCGGGTGGCCTGCACTCGCTCACCCCCGGCAGCCGACTGCTCTCCAACATGGCGCCGACCGTCGCGCGCCACGACGACGGCACGGCGCTGGCCATCGGCTCTCCCGGCGCCGACCGGATCACCACCGCGATCACCCAGGTGCTGGCCGGCTTCGTCAGCGGCATGACGCTGGCCGACGCGGTCGATCATCGCAGGGTGCACGTGCACCGCGCCGGCCGCGCCGACGAGGCGGTGATGACCGAGACCGACCTGTCGATGTTCTACGGCGGGGTCGCTGCCACGCTCGTCCGGCCGGGCGGACACCTCAGCGCCGCGGCCGACCCGCGACGTGACGGCGCCGTCCGGCTGGTGCGCGGCTGATCGGCGGCCGGCACTCCTGGCTCAGCGGCAGCATCCGGGCGACGGACAGGCGCGACTTCTCCGCCTACGACTCCCACAGCGGCTGCTCGCCGTCGTCGAGCCCGGGCAGGGGTACGTCGTGCCCTCGACCACGCCGGGGCGCACCGAGCGGGTCGGCGTCGTGACCCGGCTGTCGGCTCGCCCGGTCCTCGACGACCACGTGCAGCGCCTGGCGCAGGAGATGGGTGGTGCGCAGGGACCGCCGCAGCTCCCGTCGCGCGTGGTCGGCGTCCGCCCCGGGCTCGCCGGACCCCGATGCCTGCGCCAGGGTCGCCCGGCACTCCGTCACGCGGCGACCCACCCAGGCGATCAGCGCAAGGACCAGGGCACGGTCCATCTCGCAGATGCTGGCGGCCAGGACGGGGTCGACCGATCCCGTTGCCGCGTGCTCGAGCTCGAGGATGGTGACCAGTGCCGGGTGCATCGGGTCCTCGGTCCCGGCCGGGTCCTCGGTCCCGGTCGGGTCCACGTCGCACGGCACCTGGGTGGACGGCTCGAACGAGCGACGCCCGCCCACACGGACCACGAGGTCGTCGATCACCGAGTCCCCCATCTCGGACAGCTGGGTCAGCATGATCCGCAGGTGGAGCGGCGCGAAGGGGAAGGCCGGAAGGTAGTGGTGCACGACCACGGCCTCGTCGACGACCACGAAGGTGAAGAACCGCTGCTCCCGGTTGAGGACCGCGACCTCGAAGGCCGCGCGCTCGAGGTCGGTGATGTCCTCCACCAGGCTCGTGAAGAGCTGAACGACCGGCGCGTCCCGCATCACCCGGACCCAGATCAGCCCCTGGCCCGCCCGGACGGGGACGTCGTCGTCCTCGTCGTGCTCGGGGTCGTGGCCCACCACCGGGACCAGCGCCTGGTCCACCAGCTGCCGCAGGTGGTCCCGGTCCTCGGGCCGGACGGCCAGCGGCTCCTGCGGAGTCCTGTCATCCGCGGGCAGGTCGTCACCCGGTCGCTGCTCGTCGAGGTCGCCGGTGAGGAACGCCGGGTGGGTGACGCCGAACACCTCACGCAGTGCCCGCACCGTCATCGCGGCCAGCTGGTCCGCATGGCTGAGCGGGAGGTCCGCCCAGAAGTTCGAGGACCCCTCGTCGGGCCCGTGGCCGGGCCCTGACCAGCCCAACGAGCCGAGCAACGCGACCGCGTCGGCGTCGAGCCGGTGCCGGCCGGCCAGGACGTGGTTGCTCGACACCTCGCACCTGACCATGAGGTCCCCCCAGCCGCAGAGCTGGACGTAGGGCGCGGCGCCCTCCGAGTCCTCCTCCCCGGCCGACGTCTCGACCTCCACCGTGATGAACTCGTCGTCGTCCATCGCAGCGACCCGGTCGGCCAGCCCGGCCCGGAAGGTGCTCCACGCCCGCTCCGTGCTCCGGTCCAGGTCCATCTCTTCGAACTCGCTCATTGATCCCCCGTGCGCTCGACCCGCCAGCAACACCCCGAAGCTATCGGGGAGCACCGACACCGTGTCGCAGCCCGCATTGTGCGACCCGGAGCGCAGCGGAGAGGATGAGCCGGTGGACGACTGGTGGCACAGGAGCCTGAGCGGCGAGCTGACCCGGCTGCGCAGGGACGGACGGGCGGGCGTGCTCTGGTCGCTGAGGATCACCGTCGCTGCCACCGCCAGCTACCTCGCCGGGCTGGTGTTCTTCCCCGGCACGCAGCCGCTGCTCGCGCCTCTGACGGCGATGCTCGTCGTGCAGGTGACCCCGGTCAGCCTGCTCGCCAGCGGCCTGGACCGTGTGGTCGCGGTGGTGGCGGGGGTCTCGGTCGCGGTGACGTTCGCCGCCGTCGTACCCCTGCAGTGGTGGAGCCTGAGCCTGCTCATCCTCGTCTCGATCACCGTCGGCCAGCTCCTGCGGCTGCAGAACAACCTGATCGAGGTGGCCATCAGCGGCATGCTCGTGCTCGGCGTCGGCTCGCTGAACGCCGGGTCGGCGGCCTGGGAGCGGATCGCGGAGACCCTCGTCGGTGCCGCGGTCGGCATCGCCGCCAACCTGGTGTTCCCGGCCAAGGTCGCCGACGCCGACGCCGGCCGGGCGATCGACGGCCTGGCCGACTCGGTCACCGACCTGCTCGACCGCGCGGCCGGTGAGCTGACCGCGCTGGCGTCGTCCCCGCGCGACGTGGTTCCGGTCACCAGGGACTGGCTGGACCAGGCCCGCACCATCACCCACGACATCCCTCGGGTCGGCGCCGCCCTCCTGCACGCGGAGCAGGGCCGCCGGCTCAACGTGCGCGCCGTCGGCACCGCCGACGTCGGCCCCGGTCTGCGTCAGGGCCTCGAGGCGCTCGAGCACACGGCGGTGGCGGTCCGCGGCCTGTTCCGCGCGCTCGCGGACGCGACGTACGACGGGGCGTGGCTCGACACCGAGGTCGCCGACGACGTGCTGCTCGGCCTCGCCCAGACGCTGCGCGAGATGGCCGCCGGGGTCGACGCGTTCGGCCAGCTGGTCCGCGACGACGCCGACCCGAGGACCCGTGTGAGCGGCGCCGACGTCGAGACGCTCCGCGCGGCGCTCGAGGGCCTCCACGATGCGCGGGCCCGCATCGAGGACTCGCTCACCACCGGCGCCGACCCGGCGCTCACCGAGCTGGACGCCGCCGTGCTCTCGACGGTGAAGCGCGCTCTGCGGGAGATGGACATCGACGAGCGCGTGCGTCGTCAGGTGCGTCTGCTGCGTCCGAGCGGTCCACGGCCGCACCCTCCCCGGATCCGTCGGACCCCGGCCGCGGAGCCCTCACCGGACGCCGAGACGCAGCTGCTGCCGGCGGCCCGCCAGGACCCCCCGTCCAGCGACGGGTGAGGGTTGCGGGCGCCGTCAGCGACCGCCGCTGGATCGCAGCGGCCGCTTCGAGAACTGCGTGGTGCGTCCGTGCAGCGCGGTGATCAGCGCCGCGAACGAGGCATCGGTCCTGCCGGTCCGATCGAACGTGGTCAGCGCCAGCAGCGGCTTCATCCGCTGGCGCGCGACCGCCTTCGCGAAGGTGAACTCCTTGAGCCCGTCGGGTCCGTGGATGCGACCGAAGCCCGAGTCCCCGACGCCTCCGAAGGGCAGCGCGGGGATGCCGGCGAACGAGATCACCCCGTTGACGGCCGTCATCCCGGAGCGCAGCCGGCGAGCCAGGTCGGCGCCGTGGGACCGGGAGAAGACCGTTGAGCCGAGACCGTACGACGTCCCGTTGGCCAGCCGCACGGCCTCGTCCATGTCGCGGACCCTGTTGACGGTGACGGTCGGGCCGAAGGTCTCCTCGGTGATCGCCGTGGAGTCCTCGGGCACGTCGAGCAGCACCGTCGGCTGGATGAACCGGTCGTCGACGGCGTCTGGTCCCCCGACCACGGCGGTGCCCCCCCGGCTCAGGGCGTCGTCGATGTGGCGGCGTACGACGTCGACCTGACCGGCCAGCGTCATCGGACCGATCTGGGCGTCCGCGTCGGTGCCGGCCCGGACCCGCCGGGCCCGCTGGACCAGCTCGTCGACGAACCGGTCGTGCACCCGCTCGTGGACGTAGACCCTCTCGACGCCGATGCAGGTCTGCCCGGCGTTGGAGAAGGCACCCCACGCAGCGGCGTCCGCGGCCGCCGCGACGTCGGCGTCCTCGTCGACCAGCAGCGCGTCCTTCCCGCCGGCCTCGATGACCACCGGGGTGAGGTTCTCCGCGCAGGTCGCCATCACCAGCTTGGCTGTCGCGGTGGAGCCGGTGAAGGCCATCTTGTCGATGTCCGCGCGGCACAGCGCCGCGCCGGTCTCGCCGTACCCCACCACGGTCTGCAGCAGCGCCTGGTCCGGCAGCACCTCGGAGAGGGCCTCGGCCAGCCAGACCCCCACGCCCGTGGTCAGCTCGCTGGGCTTGTAGACGACGGCGTTGCCCGCCGCGAGCGCGTAGGCGATCGAGCCCATCGGGGTGAAGACCGGGTAGTTCCACGGCCCGATGA
>JBDTXF010000100.1:0-8364 GCA_040006355.1 Nocardioidaceae bacterium
GTCGACCGCGCTGAACGGCTCGTCCATCAGCATCACCGGCGGGTCGGCGGCCAGGGCACGTGCGACGCCGACGCGCTGCTGCTGGCCGCCCGAGAGCTGCGAGGGGTAGCGCAACGCCATCGACTCGTCGAGTCCGACCCGGCTGAGCAGCTGGACGGCCTCCTCGCGGGCCTGCTTCTTGTTGACGCCGTTGAGCAGCGGGACGGTCGCGATGTTGTCGACGATCGTCCGGTGCGGGAAAAGGCCGGCGTTCTGGATGACGTAGCCGATCTTGCGGCGCAACAGGGCCGAGTCCTGCTTGGACACGTCCTCGCCGTCGATGGAGATGGTGCCCGAGGTCGGCTCGATCATCCGGTTGATCATCCGCAGGCTGGTGGTCTTGCCACAGCCCGACGGGCCGACGAACACGGTGATCTGACCGGTGGGCAGCTCGAGGGACAGGTTGTCCACGGCCACGTTCCCGCCGGGAAAGGCCTTCGTCACGCCGTCGAAGGTGATCATCGGGGCTCCGAGTCTGTCGAGGACGTCTGTCCAGGAACTCAAAAGGTAGTCGACCGGTAGTCAATCAGGACGGTAAGACGGGCAGTGCGACGATCTTCGACCGGTGTGGCGCGGGGCTACCCGAGGAGGTCGTGTGCCCAACCTACGCCGAGAACATGCGAGAGCGCAGTCACCTCGCGGCCGGTCGGCCGGTCGTCGACGACCTGGGGCAAGAGCTCGAAAGCCTTGCGCAACACGGCCTGCAGCCGCTGCGAGCCCCGCGGGCCGGTGTCGTCGAGCTGGGTCCCCTGGTGCAGCACGACCAGCTCGCAGGCGGTCACGTCGCGCAGGACCCCCAGTGCCTGCTGGGCTGCGCGCGTCGCTTCGAGTGCGAAGCTCTGCACGTCCTCCTGGCCCAGGGAGGTCTCACTCGCGCCGAGTGAGGCCGGCGCCGACGTGCGGCGGGCCTCGTGGAGCAGGCCGACCGCCCGCTTGTGCACGGCGACCATCCCGGCCTGCCGACCGGGAGCCGCGGACAGCTGCGGCGGCAGACCCGTCACCCTCGGGTCGAGGAGCCTGTGCATGCGCGCGGCCCCGACCTCGGCGACGTGCAGCGCGGACAGACGTACGCCGTCCGCGGCCGCCGCGAGGTCGAAGCCGTCGAAGCCGGACGTGCCGAGGAAACGGCCCTCGACCAGGGCCGGTGACGTGCTCACGCCGTCGAGGGCGCGCATCGCCGCCGCGTCGAGCAGTGCCGCGGAGCGCAGCAGGTGCGCCAGGGCGGGACCGACGACCCGGAACGAGACCGGGGCCTGCAGCATCCGCGGCCCCGGCTCGTCGCCGACGAGGTCGCGCAGCGCGGCCAGCACCGTCGCGAGCGCGTCGTCACCTCGCGCGAGCGCCGCGGAGTAGGGGTCGCGCGGCGCCCGGCAGAGCGCGATCTCTCCGGCGGCCGCCGTGAGCGCCTGAGCCGCCAGCAGCCTGGTGTCGTCGGCGAGCAGCACGGTCTGGGCGGTGGCCACCGGGACGCCCTGCAGGAAGGCCACGCCCTCCTTCCCCCCGAAGCCGTACGGCGCGAGGCCGGCCCCTCGCAGCAGGAAGCCCGCCGGTGTGGCAGCACCGGCGGCGTCGAGGCCCTCGCCCCGCCCGGTCAGGAAGGCGCCGAGGTGGGCCAGCGGGATGATCTCTCCGGCGGCGCCGTTCCCGGTCGCGGGGACGGCAGGGAGCAGCCCCGCCTCCAGCACCCCCACGAGCGCGGCCGCCAGGGCGGGGGAGGCGCCCGCCTCGGGCTCGAGCAGGGTGCGGAGCCGGGCCGCCACGGCCGCGCGCACCTCTCGGCGACCGAGCCAGGGGGCGCCGCCCACGGACCGCGCGAGCATCAGGTCGTCCTGGAAGGCCGGCTGCTCGCCCGTCCCCACCGCGAGGTGCGACTGGTCGCCCATCCCGGTGCTGACGCCGTAGACCGCCCCGCCGGCGGCCAGCGCCCGCAGGGTGGCCTGCCGCGACAGGGTGACCCGGTCGAGGAGCCCGGCGCCGAGCACGACCGACGACCCGTCGGCGATGGAGAGGACCGCAGCGGGGCCGAGGTCATGGGGTGTGTCGAGGATCACGGGGTCGCGCATGCTCAGCGATACCGCAGCATCGTGCCGACGTCCGCGGCCTCGGCGCGCCGGAGGACCAGGTCCGCCACCGCGACGTCGAGGATGGACAGCCCGCGGTGCCACAGCAGGATCCGCTCGTCCGGGGCCTCCCGGCCCGGCTTCCGGCCCGCCACGATCGCCCCCAGCTCGGCGTACAGGGTGTCCTCGGTGAGCCGACCCGTGTCGACGTGACGGCGCAGGGCGCCGAAGCGACCGGAGCGGGCCTCGCGCCAGTCGTCCACGACGACCTTGTCCATCACCTCGAGCAGGTCGAGGTCGACGGCGCCGACGGTGCCGTAGGGCACCACGAACGCGCCGGGCTTCACCACGCCGGTGCGCAGCAGCGGCTCAGGCTCGGTGAGCCGGGTCGCCTCGACCAGGATGTCCGCGCCGTCGAACGCCTCCTCGACGCTGTCGACCACCCGCACCGGGGTGGAGATCTCCGCGGACAGCTGTTCGGCGAACGCCTCGCGGGACTCCGGACGCCTGCTGGTCACCCGGATCTCCTGGAGGTCGAAGAGCTCGTCGAGCATGGTGACGTTGGCGAAGGCGGTGCCGCGGGCGCCTGCGTGTCCGAGGACCTTGGCGTCGGGCCTCGCCAGGTGCTTGGCGCCGACGGCCGTCATCGCCCCGGTGCGGGCCTCGGTGATCAAGGTGGCGTCCATGACAGAGAGGGGAACGCCGGTGTGCGGGTCGTAGAGCGTGGCGAGCCCCAGCTCGCTGGGCAGCCCGTGCTGGTAGTTCGGCACGAAGTCGCCGACCACCTTGATGCCGCTGACCCCGTGCTCGCCGAGGGAGGAGACGTGGCCGCGGAGCACGTTGAAGTGTCCGACGCCGCCGTTGTCGGGCACCAGGTGGACGCGCGGCTCGAAGACCGTCTCGCCGCGACCGTGCGCGGCGACCACCGCCTCGACCGCGTCGAGGATCTCGGTGCGGGTCACCGCGAGCGAGTCGATGTCCGGGCCGGACAGGAACCGCAGCCAGATCTGCTTCACGCCGTCCCGCCCTCGAACGGCACCACCAGGGCGCGCAGCAGCCCGGCCAGGATCCGCTGCTGGCCGGCGTCGAGACCGGTGAGCAGCGCCTGCTCCCGGCTCAGCAGGCCGTCGAGCGCACCGTCGACCGTGGTGAGCCCGCTCGGGGTGAGCCGCACCAGCACCCCGCGCCGGTCGCTCGGGTCGGGCAGCCTGGCCACCAGTCCGCGCGCCGCCAGCCGGTCCACCCGGTTGGTCATCGTCCCGCTGGTCACCAGGGTCTCCTTCAGCAGCCGGCCCGGAGAGAGCTCGTACGGCGTCCCCGCCCGTCGCAGCGCGGCGAGCACGTCGAACTCCCAGGACTCGATGTCGTGCTCGGCGAACGCCTGCCGGCGGGCGCGGTCGAGGTGGTGGCCGAGCCGGGTCACCCGGCTGAGCACCTCCATCGGCCGCAGGTCGAGGTCGGAGCGCTCGCGTGCCCACGCCTCGACCAGCCGGTCCACCTCGTCTCGCATGGGCTGATCGTACGCGTCGAGATTCTTGACATCGAGAGACAAATGTCTTGACATCAAGACACCTGCACCGAGAAGATCTCTTGACGTCGAGAGAGATGAGGCCGTGGTGCGCCACACCTGGGACCCGGACCGCTACCTGGTCTACGCCGACGAGCGGGGCCGCCCCTTCGTCGACCTGCTGCAGCGTGTGGGTGCCACCGCGCCGCGGCACGTGGTCGACCTCGGCTGCGGTCCCGGCAACCTGACCGCCCGGCTGGCCGAGCGCTGGCCCGGCGCCGACGTGCTCGGCGTCGACTCCTCGCCGGAGATGCTCGCCCGGGCCGCGGCAGTCCCGGGTGTGCGGGTCGGGCTCGGCGACGTCCGGACCTGGCAGCCGGACGAGCCGGTCGAGGTGCTGGTCTCCAACGCGACCTACCAGTGGGTGCCCGACCACCTCGACCGACTGCCCGCCCTGGTCCGCCACGTCGCCCCGGGCGGCTGGTTCGCCTTCCAGGTCCCCGGAAACCACGACGCGCCGAGCCACGCGCTCCTGCACCGGCTCGCCTCAGACCCCAGGTTCGCCGCACACGCCGCCGGGGTGGCCCGTCCGCACAGCCACGCCCCGGACGTCTACGCCGACCTGCTGCGCGACCTGGGGCTGTCGGTGGACGCCTGGGAGACGACCTACCTGCACCTGCTCACCGGCGACGACCCGGTGTTCACCTGGATCAGCGGGACGGGGGCGCGTCCGGTGCTCGAGGCACTGCCGGAGGGGCTGCGCGAGGAGTTCACCCGCGACTACCGGGCCCTGCTCCGCGAGGCCTACCCCTCGGGCCGGCACGGGACCGTGCTCCCCTTCCGACGGGTCTTCGTGGTCGGGCAGGTGCCCGCATGAGGCTGCACCACGTCCAGGTGTCCTGCCCGGCCGGCGGGGAGGCGGTGGCCCGCCGGTTCTACGGCGACCTCCTCGGGCTGGCCGAGGTCGACAAGCCCGTCGCCCTGGCCCCTCGCGGCGGCTGCTGGTTCCGGGGGCCCGGCATCGAGGTCCATGTCGGGGTGGAGGAGGCGTTCCGCCCGGCGCGCAAGGCGCATCCGGGCTTCGAGGTCGCGCGTGAGGACGTCGACGCGCTCGCCGTACGCCTGGAGGAGGCGGGGCACCCGGTGCTGTGGGACGGGGACCTCCCCGGCTACCGGCGCTTCCACACCGCCGACGGGCACGGCAACCGGGTGGAGATCCTGGCCCCGGCCTGAACCGGTCGGGGGTCATCGACGAGCGCGTGGGCTACCGTCGACGTGGGAGTCCGCGCGGGTTTCCGGAGGGAGTCATCATGAGTGCGCCACTGACCCAGACCCAGATGCTGCTCGAGCTCGAGCCCGTCGTCGAGGCCAACCTCAACCGCCACCTGGGCATGGCCAAGGAGTGGTTCCCCCACGAGTACGTCCCGTGGAGCGACGGCCGCAACTTCGACGGCCCTCTGGGCGGCGACGCGTGGTCCGTCGAGGACTCCCAGATGTCCGACGTCGCCCGGTCGGCGCTGATCGTCAACCTGCTCACCGAGGACAACCTGCCGAGCTACCACCACGAGATCGCCACCCTGTTCGGTCGGGAGGCCGCCTGGGGCGACTGGGTGCACCGCTGGACAGCCGAGGAGGGCCGGCACGCCATCGCGATCCGCGACTACCTGCTGACCTCGCGCGCCGTCGACCCGGTCCAGCTCGAGCAGCTGCGGATGGACCACATGTCCGTCGGCTACACCGCGCAGCACGACGACATGGTGCGCTCGCTGGCCTACGTCTCCTTCCAGGAGCTGGCCACCCGGGTCTCGCACCGCAACACCGGCAAGATCACCGGCGACGCGGTCGGCGACCAGCTGCTCGCGCGCGTCGCGGCCGACGAGAACCTGCACATGGTCTTCTACCGCAACCTGCTCGGCGCCGCTCTGGAGCTCGACCCGAGCCAGGTGATGCGGGCGATCACCGACGTGGTCACCACGTTCGCGATGCCCGGCACCGACATCGCCGGCTTCCAGCGCAAGGCCGTCGAGATGGCGATCGCCGGGGTCTACGACATCCGCCAGCACCGTGACGAGGTCGTGGCCCCGGTGCTGCGCTTCTGGAACGTCTTCGAGCTCGAGGGTCTCGACGCCGAGGGCGAGGCCGCCCGCACCGAGCTCGCGAACTTCATGGACGAGCTCGAGAAGCAGGCTCTCCGCTTCGAGGACAAGCGCGACGCCCTCCAGGCGCGGATGGCGGCACGCGCACAGAAGTAGCCCGGTCGGCTAGCCGTGGTCGCGGGGCGCCTCGACGTTGACGGTCGGGATGCCACCACCGGCCCGCGCGATCACCGCGACCGACGGCTGGTCGGTCGGGTTGCTCTCCCGGTGCACGGTGTAGGCCGGCACGTGGACGAAGTCACCCGCCTCGGCGTCGACGTACCCGTCCCCGCCGTCGAACTCGAGGCGCAGCACGCCGGAGACGACATAGAGGCTCGACTCGTTGCAGTCGTGGTGGTGCCAGCCCGACACCGCGTGCGGGAGGGTCTCGACCCGGCCCGACCACAGCTGCGGGACCTCGAAGGCCCGGGACCTGAGCATGCCCGGCGTCGGGTCCGCATCGACGAGGTCGCCGGCTCTTATCACGCGCACTGGTTCGGTCACCGTCGCAGTCTCCCACCAGCTGCCGAGGGGTCACAGACTCCTGGAGACACGCGTGTCCTGCGGGAGGCAGTGACTCCTCGGCGGTGCGGCCGGCGTCCTGCGTAGTCTGGGGCCGCCATCCCCGGTTGGTCTGTCGGCAGGGCCCGCCGCACTTTGAATGCGGACTAGCGACGTAGGTTCGACTCCTACCCGGGGAGCCCCGCCCATCGATGTCACCGACGACGCCACCGGTAGGAGAGACCGTGACCGAACCGGCCCCGCAGGCCCGCCCCCTTGCCGTGGTGGTGCTGGCCGCCGGCAGCGGCACCCGGATGAACTCCAAGCTGATGAAGGTCCTGCACCCGGTGTGCGGACGGAGCATGGTCGGGCACGTGCTCACCGCGGCCCTCCACCTGCAGCCCGAGCATCTGGTCGCCGTGGTCGGGCACAGCCGCGAGGAGGTCGGTGCGCACATCCTCGCGCAGGTGCCGTCCGCGCTGCTCGCGGTGCAGGAGACCCAGGACGGCACCGGGCACGCCGTGGGCGTGGCCCTCGACGCGCTCCGCGCTGCCACCGGTACGACGGACGGGGTGGTCGTCGTGACGGCCGGCGACACGCCGCTGATGCAGGGCATCACGCTGGAGGGCCTGGTCGCCGACCACCTCGCGCACCGCGACACCGAGCGGGTGGTGACGGTGCTGAGCGCGGAGGTGGCCGACCCCTTCGGCTACGGACGCGTGCTGCGCGACCCCGACGGGTCGGTGAGCGCCATCGTCGAGCAGAAGGACGCGACGGCGGAGCAGGAGGCGGTCCGCGAGATCAACAGCGGCATCTTCGTCTTCGACGGGGCGTTCCTGGCCGACGCCCTGGCGCGGGTCACCAACGACAACGCCAAGGCGGAGTACTACCTCACCGACGTGGTCGCCCTGGCTCGCGAGGCGGGCCGCTCGGTCGGTGCGCACCGGATCGCGGACGTGCGGCAGACCGAGGGGGTCAACGACCGCGTGCAGCTCGCCGAGCTCGCGGCCGAGCTGAACCGCCGGATCCTCGAGGACTGGATGCGCAGCGGCGTGAGCGTGGTCGACCCGACGAGCACGTGGGTGGACGCCGACGTGGTGCTGGCCCGCGACGTGACCCTGCTTCCCGGCGTGCAGCTGCTCGGCGCGACGGTGGTCGCGGAGGACGCGGTGGTCGGACCGGACTGCACGCTCACCGACGTCGAGGTCGGCGTCGGCGCGAGGGTGGTCCGCAGCCACGGTGAGCTCGCGGTGGTCGGCGACGGCGCGACCGTGGGGCCCTTCTCCTACCTCCGGCCGGGCACCGAGCTCGGCACCGGCGGCAAGATCGGCGCGTTCGTGGAGACCAAGAACGCCCGGATCGGCGCCCGCTCCAAGGTCCCGCACCTGTCCTACGTGGGCGACGCGGAGATCGGCGAGGGCACCAACATCGGTGCCGGCACGGTCTTCGCGAACTACGACGGCGTCGCCAAGCACCGCACCCGGATCGGGTCTCAGGTCCGGACCGCCTCGAACAACACCTTCGTCGCGCCGGTCGACATCGGTGACGGTGCCGCGACGGGCGCCGGCACCGTCGTACGACGTGACGTGCCGCCCGGTGCGCTGGCCGTCTCGAGCGGACCGCAGCGCGACATCGAGGGCTGGACCCTGCGCCGGCGGCCCGGGACGGCGATGGCCGAGGCGGCCGCCGCCGCGACCGGACACGAAGGCGGACCCGCGGCCGGACCCGCGGCCGGACGCGGGGGCGGCGAGCCGGACGACGACGAGGTGTCTCACCCGGACGGCCCCGGGTTCGCACCCGGAGGCCGGTCTGGGTCACACTCGCACTAGGCACTCGACCCCCAGGAGAACCCACGCGTGAGCGGACTCAAGCGGACCACCGAGAAGAACCTGATGGTGTTCAGCGGCCGAGCGCACCCGGAGCTCTCCCGTCAGGTCGCCGAGCTGCTCGGCTCCGGGCTGGTGCCGACCTCGGCCTACGACTTCGCGAACAGCGAGATCTACGTCCGCTTCGAGGAGTCGGTGCGCGGCAGCGACGCGTTCGTGATCCAGAGCCACACCGCGCCCGTCAACGAGTGGATCATGGAGCACCTGATCATGGTCGACGCGCTCAAGCGCGCCAG
>JBDTXF010000101.1:0-8356 GCA_040006355.1 Nocardioidaceae bacterium
GGTCCCTTCACGGGGGCCGGGCCTCTTGCCTTCCCCCACCGCACAGCAGGCCACACAGAAGCCCACAGCAGGCCACACGGGAGGCCCAACGGATGGACGGCTACGAAGGCACCGGCGTCCGACCGGCGCGGCCGCACACCGGGCGGACGGCCGAGGGCAAGCGGATCCGGGAGGTGCTGACCTACAGCCGGCGGAGAAGCCGGCTGGGCACCCGGATGGCGCAGGCGTGGGAGCGACACAGCCACGAGTGGTGGATCCCGGACGAGGCGGTCGACGAGCCGGGGTTCGACCTGGCGTCCTGGTTCGGACGGAGCGCGCCGCTGATCGTCGAGATCTGGTCCGGCGTGGGGGAGGCGACCGTGGCGCTGGCGGCTGCGCGGCCGGCGTACGACGTGCTGGGGATCGAGGTCTGGCAGCCCGGGGTCGCCGACACGTTCCACCGGATGGAGCAGGCCGGGATCGACAACGTCCGGATGGTCAGCGTGGACGCGGTCTGGTCGATGGAGCACCTGATGGGCAGGGCCAGCATCAGCGAGCTGTGGACGTTCTTCCCCGACCCGTGGCCCAAGCAGCGGCACCACCGCCGGCGCCTCGTGGTGCCCGGGTTCGCGGCGCTGGTGGCGAGCCGGCTGGCGAGCGGGGCGCACTGGCGGCTCGCGACTGACTGGGCGGACTACGCCCGGCAGATGGCCGAGGTCCTGGACGCCGAGCCGTTGCTGGAGCGGGCGACCGACGGCACTGTGCCCCGGTGGGAGGACCGCCCGCTGACCCGCTTCGAGCGCCGCGGGATCGACGCCGGACGCTCGATCACCGACCTGGACTACCGCCGGGTCTGAGCCGGGCGGGCGCGCAGGCGGTCGCGCAGCTGCGCGTCACGGGCCAGCCGGAGCTCGTCGCGGCGGCGGCGCTCGGCCATCACCGCAGCCAGCACGGTCTCCGGGTGGTGGCCGGACGGTGGTGGTGGGGCGACCCTGGACAAGGCCTGGGAGACCAGCTGGGTGCCCAGTGCGGCCCGCGAGGCCGGGTTGAGGGTGGGGGCCCGGTCGAGGAACTGCCGGGCGGCGAGGGCGAGGCCGTCCGGGAGCGGCGCGACGTCCGCCGAGGCGGCCCAGGCGGCGAGCTGGGGCGGCATCGACGCCGGCCGGACGCCGGGGAAGGGGAACCGCTCCCGGACCACGTAGGTGCCTGCGACCATGTCGCCGAGCCGCTTGCCCCGCTTGTTGACCAGCGCGCAGAGCAGCGCGGGGACCCCGCTGAGCAGCCAGATCTCCACCACGCCGACCAGTGCCCGGATGAACGCGTGCCGGAAGGAGATCGGGCCGGCGTCGTCCCGGACGGTGCGCAGGCCCAGGGCGAGCTTGCCCAGGGAGCGTCCTCGGGTCACCGTCTCCAGGACGGTAGGCAGCCCGACCAGCACCGCGACCGTGGTGAGGATCGTGGCGACCGCGACCAGGGCGTCGTCGGAGGAGGACACCGCCACCAGGGCGACCAGATAGGCCCCGAGCAGCAGCGCGCCCTCCAGGAGCAGGTCGATCAGGCCGGAGGCGACCCGGATGCCGACGGTGGCCGCCGGCAGGTCGAGCGCGACCGCCTCGCCGGTGACGAGGTCGTCGCTGTCCAGGAGAGCACGCATGTCCGACATCAGGTGCTCAGGCTACCCACCGCGCAGCGTCGGCCCGGGACCTAGGCTGAGGGGGTGGACATCGACGCCTTCGTGGCCGCGCTCGCCGGCCGCCAGGCGCGGCTGGACCAGCTCAGCCGTCGGCGCCGGCTGAGCGGGGTGGAGGCCGACGAGCTGGTCGACGGCTACCAGGAGGTCGCGACCCATCTGTCGGTGGTCCGCTCCTCCGCGCCCGACGCGGCGTTGGTGTCCTACCTCTCGAGCATCCTCGCGCGGGCCCGCAACCGGACCACGGGGACCCGCACAACCTCCTGGCGCGACGTGCTGGGCTTCGTCGCGCTGACCTTCCCGGCTGCGCTCTACCGGACCCGCCGCTGGTGGCTGGCGACGATGGCCACCAACCTCGCGGCCGCCGCGGTGATGATGGTCTGGCTGGTCCGGCATCCGGGCGTGGAGTCCTCGCTGATCTCGCCGAGCGACGCCGACCGCCTGGTGAACGTCGACTTCGCGCAGTACTACAGCCAGTACGCCGCCTCGCACTTCGCGGCCCAGGTCTGGACCAACAACGCGTGGGTCGCGGCCCTGTGCATCTCGCTGGGAGTGCTGGGCCTGCCGGTGGTCTACCTGTTGTTCCAGAACATCTTCAACGTCGCCGTGATCGGCGCTCTGATGATCCAGCACGGCCGGGCCTCGCTGTTCTTCGGCCTGATCCTGCCGCACGGCATGCTGGAGCTGACCGCGGTCTTCGTGGCGGCCGGGGTCGGGCTGCGGCTCTTCTGGTCGTGGGTGGAGCCGGGGCCCCGCACCCGTCTGGAGTCGCTGGCGCACGAGGGCCGCAGCGGGGCGGCGGTCGCGCTCGGGCTGGTGCTGGTGCTGTTGGTGAGCGGGGTCATCGAGGCCTTCGTGACCCCCTCCGGTCTGCCGACCTGGGCCCGCATCGGGATCGGCTTCGCGGCCGAGGCGGCCTTCATGGCCTACGTGTTCGTGATCGGGCGTCGGGCCTTCCGCGCCGGGCACACCGGGGACACCTCCGCGGACACCCTCGAGGACCGCGTCGCGACCGCGGCCTAGAGCAGCCCGCGGCCCTTGAGCATCAGGTAGTGGTCGGTGAGCGCCACCGGCAGGTGGTCCGCACGTGCGTCGACGACGTCGACACCGAGCGCACCGAGCATCTCGGCGGTCCTGGCCCGTTCGGACCGCACCTGCTCGGCGGCGGCAGCGTCGTAGACCCCGGCGGCGTCGGCACCGATGTCTCGGCGCGCCGCCATCCGGTCGAGCTCCGGGTCCCGCACCGACGCGAGCACCACCCGGTGCCGGTGCACCAGGGCCGGCAGCGCAGGCAGCAGGCCGTGCTCGACGGCAGCAGTGTCCAGCGAGGTGAGCAGCACGACCAGCGCCGGATGCCGACCGAGCGCCACCACCGCGGAGGACAGCCGGGACCAGTCGGCCTCGGCGATCACCGGCTGCAGGCCGGCCATCGCGTCGACGAGCTGCGGGAGCACGTCGGTGCGGCTGCCCCCGCGAAGCCGGGCCCGGACCGTCCGGTCGCCGGCGAGGAAGTCGACGGTGTCGCCGGCGCGGGCGGCCAGCGCCGCGAGGAGCAGCGCCGCGTCCATCGAGGAGTCCAGCCGCGGCACGTCGTCCACGCGCCCTGCCGAGGTCCTCGACGTGTCGAGGACGATCAGCACCCGGCGCTGCCGCTCGGGCTGCCAGGTGCGGACCACGGTGGTGCGGCTGCGGGCGGTCGCGCGCCAGTCGATGCTGCGCACGTCGTCGCCGCGCACGTAGTCGCGCAGGGAGTCGAACTCGGTGCCCTGACCGCGGACCCGGACCGCGGCGCGTCCGTCGAGCTCGCGCAGCCGGGCGAGCCGGCTGGGCAGGTGCTTGCGGGAGCCGAAGGGCGGCAGCACCCGGACCTGTCCGGGGACCGCGCGCGAGCGCTGTCTCCCGGCCAAGCCCAGCGGCCCGATGCACCGGACCGTCACCCGATGGCTGCGCAGGTCGCCTCGCCGCAGCGGGACCAGCGGGGTGCGGAGCAGCACCTGCTCCCCGGCGGCCAGGGCGAGCCGGTGCCGGTTGTCCCGCGCGCCGGCGGACGGCTGCCACGCGTCGCGCAGCAGCCCCCGCACCCGACGGCGCCCGGTGCTCATGACCGTCAGGTCGGTCCGGGTCTCCTCGCCCTGACGCACCTGCCCGACCGGACGGCGGGTCACCTCGAGCGTCGCCGGGCCGGCTGCCAGCAGCACGTCGACGACCACCAGGACCACGACCGCCACCGCCCACCACAGGGCGGTGGCCGCGCCGGGCCGCACCACGAGGGCCAGCAGCCCGAGCAGCAGGACCAGTGGCACCCGTCCGGTGACGGTCATCGCGGCACGGGCACCGAGGCGAGAGCACCCGCGAGCACCTGGGCCACCGCGACCCCCTCGAGCTCGGCCTCGGGACGGAGCCCCAGCCGGTGGACCAGGGTGGCCGCGGCCAGCGCCTTCACGTCGTCGGGGGTGACGAAGGTGCGTCCCTGCAGCCAGGCCCAGGCCCGGCTGGTGCGCAGCAGCGCCGTCGCACCGCGAGGGCTCACGCCCAGGCTCAACGAGGGGGACACGCGGGTCGCGCGGGCGATGTCGACGATGTAGCCGGACACCTCGGGAGAGACCGCGACGGTGCGCACGGCGGCGGCGGCGGCGTGCACCTCGGCCGGGCCGGCCACCGCCCGCACGCCGGCTGCGGCGATGTCGTGCGGGTCGAACCCGTCGGCGTGCCGCTGCAGGATGGTCAGCTCCTCCTCGCGATCGGGCACCGGCAGGACGACCTTGAGCAGGAACCGGTCGAGCTGGGCCTCAGGGAGCGGGTAGGTGCCTTCGTACTCCACCGGGTTCTGGGTCGCGGCGACCAGGAACGGCTGGGGCAGCGGCCGGGTCACCCCGTCGGCAGAGACCTGGCCCTCCTCCATCGCCTCGAGCAGCGCCGACTGGGTCTTGGGCGGGGTGCGGTTGATCTCGTCGGCCAGCAGCAGGTGGGTGAAGACCGGCCCCTCGCGGAAGGACAGCTCGCCGGCAGCGCTGTCGTAGACCAGGGATCCGGTGATGTCACCCGGCATCAGGTCCGGGGTGAACTGGACCCGCTTGGTGTCCATGGAGAGGGCTGCTGCCAGGGACCGGACCAGCAGCGTCTTGGCGACACCAGGCACACCCTCCATCAGGACGTGGCCGCCGGTGACCAGCGCGACGAGGAGGCCGGAGACGGCGGCGTCCTGTCCCACCACGGCCTTGGCCACCTCGACCCGGACCCGGTCGAGTGCCTCCCGTGCGGCCTCGGGTGTCACGGTCTGCTCACTCATGTGCGGTGTACCTCTCTCTCGAGGGCAGCCAGGTCGGCGGCCAAGCGGGTCAGGGAGCGGTCGTCGGGGACGGGACGGGTGACCAGCACGTCGTGCACTGCCCGCGGGTCGGAGCCGGTGGCCGCCGCGAGCGCCTGGACGAGCCGGTCGGGTGGGGTGTCACGCGGCAGCCGCAGGCGGGCCACGATCCGCCGCGCTGCGGACTCCCGCAGGATGCCGGCCGCGTGCTCGCGGTCGTGGACCCGACGGTAGAGGCGGCCCCGGCCCTGGGTGGACTCCACCGCCTTGACCACGACGGGAAGCGGCTCCACCACCAGGGCTCCGAGCCGTCTCCCCCGCCACAGCATCGTGGCCACCACGGCGAGGCCCACCAGCAGCACGCCCGGGACGAGCCCGTCCGGGAGCTCGGCCCACAGCGACCCGGTGTCGCCGGCCACCACGTCGCGGGCGTCAGGGACGTACCACAGCAGCCGGTCGTGCTGGCCGAGCAGCCGCAGGGCCGCGGCCGCGTTGTCCGCCCGGTCGACGCGCGCGTTGGTGAAGAGCCCGTCAGCCCCCACGACGTAGGTCGAGGTGTCACTGTCCACCCGGACCACCAGCGCCGGGTTGCGCCTGCCACCGGCGAAGCATCCGGTCACGGTGGTGTCCTCGACCCGGTAGGCGGTGGTCGCCGGGACCTCGAGCTCGAGGCCCGAGAGCAGGGCGTCCCGGCAGTCCGCCCGGACCCGGGTGCCGGCGCGAGGCACCTCGGGCGTCACCGGCAGCCGGAGGGCGCTGACCAGGGTCCTCCCCGGCGCGGCGAGCACGAGGGCGCCGGCCCGCAGGGTGCGGACCCCGAGCCGCCGGGCGGTGGTGCGGCCCAGGTTCTCCGGGGAGGTCACGACCACGGTGGTGTCCCCGTCCACGGCGGCCCGCTCGAGCCCAGCGGCACGACGTACGACGGTCACCTGCACGCCGTGGTCCTCGAGCACCCGGGCCACCGCCTGGGCGCCGTTGCCCGACGGGTTCTGCGGGTCGAGGTCGCCGGCGTGGACCGCGGAGCCCGCGGTCACCGCGCTCAGCACCACGATGCTGACCAGCACTGCCGCCGTGATGGCGGTCAACGCCCGGTGTCCGCGCAGCCAGTCGGTGACCGCACTCACCGCGGCACCGACGACGCCGGGGTGAGGTGGCCGGGAGCGACCCCGGGACGCGTGGAGCACAGGGCGTCGTCGAGGTCGAGCACCGACCGAGCGTCGACGGGGGTCGCCGGCTCGTGGCCGTAGAAGACCAGGTCGAACAAGGTGGAGGCGCGGACCAGTGCCTCGGCGTGCGCCGGGAAGGCCGGCGCCAGGTCCGCAGCGAGCTCGTGGGGGGTGCGCCCTGGGCTCTCGTCCAGCACCCCCCTGCGCACCGCCCGGCCGGCGACCGCCCGGAAGGCCTCGACCACGGCCAGGTCGTAGGCGCCCGACGCGAGCGCCACCTCAGCAGCGTCGCGGTGCACCCGAGGGTCGACGAGCCCGGTGCCGAGCGCCGGCTCGCTCCCGGGCACGCGCATCGGCTCCCGGCGAACCCGGCTGACGACCAGCACCACCGACACCACCAGCACCACCATCAGGACCACGGCGGCGGCGGTGGACAGAGGAGAGGCGCCCGCCGCGGACACCCTCAGCGACGCCCACACGTCGCCGATCCAGGACTGGAACCGCTGCAGCAGCGTCTCGTGGTACTCCGGGTGGCTGAGCTCGCGTTCGAGCCACGACCGGGCCGGTCCGGGGCCGGGTCGCAGCGAGCCGCCGGCGATCATCATCAGGAACGGCATGGGTCAGGACGGACCCGCCGGGCGCTGGCTCGCCGCGATCAGCGAGACGTCCAGGCCCTCCTTGCGGATCCGCTGGTCGACGTACTGCAGCGCGACCACGGCCGAGGTGAAGGGCGTGGTGATCGCTCCGACGACGACCTGCGAGAGGTAGCTGGAGAAGACCAGCACGAGCGCGCCGGCGGTGCCCGGGAACAGGAAGGGCCCCGAGGCGCCCAGCAGCCCCAGCGGGACGGCGATGACCTGGCTGACCACTCCCACCACGAGGAAGGTGAGCAGCTGGATGCCGAACAGCCGCCAGAACTGTCCGCGGCTCAGCATCCCGGCCCGGCGCACGGAGGCAAGGATGCCGGTCCTCTCGAGGACCAGCGCGGGCGCGGCCAGCTGGAACCAGCGGACCTGCACGAAGACGAGCGCGGCCACGCCGAGCACGAACAGCGGGACACCCACCACGAAGGCCGACGCGACCCCGAGCCGGAACCCGACCACCACCGCCACCGCCACCGGGAGGCCGAGCAGCACCAGCGACACCAGGGCGCTCAGCAGGGTCAGGCCGACGAGAGGCCAGAGCCGCCCCCGGGTGCTCCGCCAGGCCTGGCCGGCGCTCGTGCGGCGACCGAGCACCGCCTCCGCGACCACGCGGACCAGCAGCCCGTTGAGCACCGCGGTGGCGAAGAAGCCGAACACCGAGCCCAGGACGCTGGCCAGCGTCGCCACCCCGGACCCGAGGGCCGAGGAGACCTGGGGGTCGACGCCCGACCCGGTGAACGCGTTTGTCGAGAGGCCGCCGAAGGCGGCGACCAGCAGGGTCAGCAGGACCGGGATGACCATGAACACGGTGAGCACCGCTGCGGACAGCCCCACCATTGCGCCCGGGTTGCTGCGGATGGTCTTGAACGCGCCGTCGTAGAAGTCGCCCAGCGTGAGCGGCCGCAGGGCCACCACCCCGGGCTTGTGCACGGGTGCCCCCCAGGACGGCGCCGACCCGTAGCCGGGCGCTCCTGGCGGCGGCGAGGCCGGTGGGGGACCGGCGTGGCCGGGGTGGCCTGGCGGCACCCAGCCGGGCGGTGGCTGCTGCGACACGGTGGCGTTCCCCCAGGCTTCTCGAGCGTCGTCGCGGCTGGCACCTCGAGTCGGGCCCGGACTGTGCCGGAGCGATGAGCCTACCTCCGCCCGGACACCGATTTGATTAGATCGACCGGTCTCTGACAAGATAGTCCGGTTGCTCCGGCGGGGTCGCCGGGGCGTGGACAGACCAGCAGCGAACGGCTGCTCGTTGACTACTGAACAGGTCTTCCTGGGTGCGGTGGTCTGGTGTGTGTCCGCGCCGAACCAGGAGACCCTTCCCAGCTCGACGGCTCGTCCACCGCAGGGTGGGGCACCGTCGGGTGCCCCTCCGACACGCTCCCCACGGTCCGGTGTCGCGCCGCCACCCAGCGCGACACGCCCGACCTCGGGGGTGGGGATCGGGGACAGAGATGCGAGCAACGGGAATGGTCCGCCGGACCATCTCAGCGTGGCTGAACGTGCTGGACCGAGAGAGTTAGGACGAACTGAGAGCTATGGCGGGACAGAAGATCCGCATCAGGCTCAAGGCCTA
>JBDTXF010000102.1:0-8266 GCA_040006355.1 Nocardioidaceae bacterium
GGTCGGCGGGATCATCGTGGTGAAGCCGGCGCCGCGGGCCTGGTCCATCGCCATGGTGACCAGCGCGAGCTCGAGGTCGGCACCCACCCCGGTCAGGTAGTAGAAGCGCGCGCCCGAGACCTTGGCGCCGCGGTCGATGTCGATGGCACCGAGCATCCTGCCGAGCTCGACGTGGTCGCGCGGCTCGAAGTCGAACGCGCGCGGCTCGCCGACGTGCTCGAGCACCACGTAGTCGTCCTCCCCCCCGGCGGGTGCCTCCTCGGCGGCCGGGTTGGGGATCGAGAGCAGGCACGCGCGGTAGGCCGCGTCGGCCTCACCCTGCGCCGCCTCGGCCTTCTTGACCTCCGCGGACAGGGCCTTGGTGCGCTCCAGCAGCGACTGCCGCTCCTCACCCTGGGCCTTCGGGATCAGCCTGCCGAGGGTCTTCTGCTCGCCCCGGAGCCGCTCGAACTCGACGATCGAGGACCGGCGGCGCTCGTCGGCCACCAGCGCGTCGTCCACCACATCGACGGACAGGCCCCGCTTCAGCTGGGCGGCACGCAGACGGTCGGGGTGGTCGCGGAGGGCCTTCGGATCGATCACGCCCGTCAGCCTAACCGTCGCCGGGTGTCCTCCTCACCCCGGTTTGCGGGTCCCCAACCGTCCCCGGGGAGGCCCCCCGTCATACTTGGCAGACTCTGTTCGCCGCGGTCCACCGCGCCGCCCGACGGGAGACCCGTGCCGTTCACCTCGTCCCGCCGGCGCATGGTCGCCTGGGCCCTGGTGGCGCTGCTCGTGGTGGCAGCGCTCACGGTCGTCTACAAGACCGACCTCAGCGGCCTGGACGTGGTGGACCACGACCTCGGCTCGGGTCCGCAGGGGTGGACCTACCGGCACGCGGCCGCCCGGCACTTCTTCCTCTTCGTCGAGGCTGCCTTCACCACGCTGCCGATGACCGTCTACACGCTCCTCGCCGCCGGGCTGCTCGCGGCCCGCAAGCACGTCCGCGCGGCCGTGTGGACCGTCGGGGTGATGACGGCGGCGTCGCTCACGACGAACGTCCTCAAGGGGATCCTGCAGCGCAGGCGGCCGGTCTGGACGGACCCCATCACCACCCTGAGCAGCTACTCCTTCCCCTCCGGGCACGCCACCGGCATCGCAGCGGGCGCGGGCGTGGTGATCGTGCTCACCCTGCTGCTCGTGCGCCGTCGCAGCGTCCGTCGTGCGCTCTACGTCGTGGCCGTCGCCCTGGCAGTGCTGGTCGGCCTGGACCGGGTCTTCCTGGGGGTGCACAACCCCTCCGACGTGGTGGCCGGCTACGCGGTCGGCGTGTTCTGGGTCTTCGTGGGCCTGCTGGTCCACCACCCGGCGCCACGACCCAGGACGCAGGAGGCGTTCAGCACGCCGGTGCCGACCTCCCAGCAGCTCGCCGTCGTGCTCAACCCGATCAAGGTCGAGGACGAGGTCGCCTTCCGCGCGATGGTGGAGCGCAGCGCGGCGGAGGCCGGCTGGGCGCCGCCGACCTGGTACACCACCACGATCGAGGACCCGGGCCGTTCGATGGCCGAGCAGGCCGCGATCTCGGGAGCCGAGATGGTGCTGGCCTGCGGTGGGGACGGAACGGTGCGCACGGTGTGCGCGGAGCTGGCCGGCACCGGGGTGTCGGTCGGCGTCGTGCCGGCCGGCACGGGCAACCTGCTCGCCCGCAACCTCGGCATCCCGCTCTACCTGCAGGCCGCGGTCGACGTCGCGCTGCGCGGCCAGGACCGGGCGATCGACCTGGTGAAGGTGTCGGGGGACGGGCTCGGTGACGACGAGCACTTCCTGGTGATGGCCGGGATGGGCCTCGACGCGGCGGTCATGGAAGGCGCCAACGACCAGATCAAGGCCCACGTCGGCTGGCTGGCCTACGTCGTGTCGGCGCTGCGCAACCTGATGTTCCCCGCGATCCGGGTCGAGGTGTCCATCGACGGAGGCGAGTGGACCCGGCACCGCGCGCGCACCGTGCTGATCGGCAACGTCGGCTACCTCCAGGCCGGCATGCCCCTGCTGCCCGATGCCGCGATCGACGACGGCGTGCTCGACGTGGTGCTGCTGCACCCGAGCCGCTTCCTGAGCTGGATCCGGCTCGCCGTACGCGTGCTCAGCAAGGGCCGGCGCACCGACGACCTGATCAACCGGATGACCGGCGAGACGGTCAGCATCCGCTCGCACTCCGACACCCCGCGCCAGCTCGACGGCGATCCGATCGGGCGCGGCCGCGAGCTGCACGCCGAGTGCATGCACGGCGCGCTTCTGGTCCGGGTGCCCCGCTAGCCAGCCTGCCCGTCCGGTGTCCGAGGCTTAAGATGGTGCGGATGACCACCACCTTCACGTCCTCGGTCCTGCCACCGCGCGAGCGGGGCGTCGAGCTCGGTCAGCGCTTCGCGGTTGAGATCGCCGCGACCGTCGCGACCTACCGACGGCTCTTCGAGACCCGCGCCACCGGCCGGTTCGACGTCGACCTCTGGTCCGCGCGGGCCTGGATGACCATCTCGCGGGTGGCGCCGGCGCACGCCGAGGAGATCGCCGGCATCGCCGACGGCGCCGGGCTGCCGGTCGAGCAGGTCGCCTCGATCAACGCCCGCACCGAGATCCTGGTGGCCGCCAACCCGACCGGCCAGAGCGAGTGCTCGACGGTGATCTCCCTGCCACCGGGGCGGCCGCCGGTGGCGGTGCAGACCTGGGACTGGTACGACGCGATGTCCGATGGCTGGTTCGTGTGGACGATCCCGCACCCCGACGGACGCGTCGTGCAGACCGTCACGGAGTTCGGCATGCTTGCCAAGATCGGGGTCAACGACCGGGGCGTCGGGGTGATGCTCAACATGCTGCACCACCGCAGCGACGCCGACGCCGTCGCGGCCGGCGACATCGGGCACCCCGTGCACCTGCTCTCCCGGGCGATCCTCGACGGCGCCTCGTCCGCCGCGGACGCGGTCGCGATAGCCTCGGCCGCGTGGACCTCGGCCTCCACCTCGCTCACGGTCGTGGACGACGCCGGCGGAGCGGTGTCGATCGAGCTGTTCCCCGGCGGTCCCGGGCTGCAGCGCGCAGAGGACGGCGTGCTGGTGCGCACCAACCACTTCGTCTCCGAGGCCGGCCGGGACGGCTGCCTGGCGAGCACGATCGGGATCAGCACCGAGCTGCGCCGTGACCACCTGGTCGAGACGTTCGGGCGACGGATGCCCCAGACCGCCCACGACGTCGTCGAGGCGATGACCCACCACCTCCCCGACGGCGGCGTGTGCCGGCACCCCCTGGTCGACACCGACCCCGTGCTCTGGCACCGCACCCTCGCGACGGTGGTCATCGACGCGCGGAGCCGCACGCTCGACGTACGTCGTGACGGACCGTGCGGCCACCGGCTCGCGCCCGTGGAGCAGCTCGCCTGATCCGCCCGGGCCCTCAGACGGACTTGGCGAACGAGACGGCGTCCTCCTCCTCGGGGGACATCGCCTGGTCGCACGCCCACGCGGAGATGTTCTTGGCATAGGTGCGCGCCTCGCTGCGGCCGTGGATCGAGGTCAGCACGACGCCGTTGCCGCTGTCGTCGAGCAGGGCCAGCGACCAGGACAGGTGACCGCCCATGTCCCCGAAGGCGTCGTAGCGGATCACCGCGAGGTGACGCAGCGCCTCGGCGGCCTCCATGCGCAGGGCCTGCACCTCGCCGCGCAGGCCGTCGAGGTCCGCGGGCACGCTGGCCGGGTTGTGGCGCGAGATCCTCCGGGCGTGGTGCGTCGTGCGCCGCAGTGCGAGTGCGGCGAGCACCAGGGCGACGACGCTGACCACGGCCAGCGCGACGACCACGGAGGAGAGCAAGGAGTCGTTCATCCCCGCCGAGACTAGGGAAGCGCTCAGGATCCGTTGCGGAGGCGCGCGAGCCAGGCCGCGGCGTCGTGGAACTCCCGGTCGGAGGTGCCGACCCGGATGGTCGGCGCGACAGCGTCGTGGCGCTCGTAGGAGCCGAGGAAGCGCACGTCGGCGCACACCCGTCGCAGCCCCATCAGGGCCTCCCCGACCCGGGCGTCGTCGACGTGGCCCTCGCAGTCGACCGAGAAGCAGTAGGTGCCCAGCGCCCTGCCGGTGGGCCGCGACTCGATCCGTGACATGTTCACCCCGCGCATGGTCAGCTGCTCGAGGATCTCCATCAGCGCACCCGGGTGGTCCTCGCGCATGAAGGCCACCAGCGAGGTCTTGTCCCGGCCGGTCGGTGGTGGTGGGGAGCCCGGCCGCGACACCAGCACGAAGCGGGTCAGGGCGTCGGGGTTGTCCCCGATGCCGCTCGCCAGGGTGGCCAGCCGGTAGTGGTCGCCGGCCACCGGCGCCGAGATCGCCGCCTCCCAGCCCGCGTCCGGCTGGGTGAGCATGAAGGCCGCGTGCGCGGTCGAGGAGGTGTGCACCACCTCGGCGTCGGGCAGGTGGACGGCCAGCCAGCGGCGGGTCTGCGCCGCGGCGTGCGGGTGCGTCGCCACGCGGCGTACGTCGTCGCGCAGCACGCCGTGCCGGGCCAGCAGGCTGAACGCGATCGGCACCGTCATCTCGCGGGTGATCATCAGCGGCTCACCGGTGGCCAGCTCGTCCAGCGTCACCGGCACCGAGCCCTCCACGGAGTTCTCGATCGGGACCACCGCGCCGTCCGCATCACCCCCGCGCACCGCGTCGAGGGCGAGGGTCACCGTGGCACAGGGCTGGAGGTCGGCCTTCGCGGCAGCGGGCAGCGTGCGGAGCGCCTGCTCGGTGAAGGTCCCCTCGGGGCCGAGGTAGGCGTAGCGGGCGGGCGGGACTCCGGGCACGAGGGCCAGCCTAGGGGCCGGATAGATTCACGCCCATGACCGGGAGTGGAGCAGGTGCCGACGACGGGGTGACCCCGGTGGGCGACTACGCCCGGCTGGACACCGCGCGCGCCGCCCGCACCGGCGACCCCGAGGTGGTCTACGGCGCGGGCAAGACCCCGGAGCAGGTCGTCGAGATCCTGCGGACGCTGCACGACGCGCACCCGGACCGCGCGGTCCTTGCCACCCGGGTCTCCGGCGCAGCTCTCGACGCGGTGCTCGCCGCGCACCCGGACGCCGTCGTCGACGCGGTCGCCCGCGCCGTGACCCTCGGCCCGCTGCCGCAGCCCCGGGGGACCGTCGTGGTGGTCTCGGCCGGCACCTCGGACGCCCCGGTCGCCGCCGAGGCGGCGCTGACCGTTCAGGTCTACGGCGCGGGGGTCGACCTCGTCACCGACGTCGGCGTCTCCGGGCTGCACCGGGTGATGGCGGTGCGGGACCGCCTGGCCGCCGCCGACTGCCTGGTCGTGGTGGCCGGCATGGAGGGCGCGCTGCCCAGCGTGGTCGGGGGCCTGGTCGGGGTGCCGCTGGTCGCGGTGCCGACCAGCGTCGGCTACGGCGCGTCGTTCGGCGGGGTCGCCGCGCTGCTGGCGATGCTCAACTCCTGCGCCCCGGGGGTGACGGTCGTGAACATCGACAACGGCTTCGGCGCCGGGGTGTTCGCGGCCCGCGTCGCCCGCAGCGCCGGGTCCCGCGAGGGCACGCAGTGATCGGCTGGCTGGACGCGTCCTCGGGCGCGAGCGGGGACATGCTCCTCGGCGCCCTGCTGGGCGCCGGCGTGCCGCTCGACGTGGTCCTCGACGCGGTGCGGGCGGTGGCACCGGAGCACGTCGCCCTGAGCCCGGAGACGGTGACCCGCAACGGCTTCGCGGCCACCCGTTGCCACGTCGAGGTCGCGGACAGCAGCACCCACCGCACCTGGCCCGACGTCGCGGCGCTGCTCGCGGACGCCGAGCTCACCGAGGTGGTGCGGACCCGCTCGCACGCCACCTTCGAGCGGCTCGCGCAGGCCGAGGCGGCCGTGCACGGCACCGCACCGGCCGCCGTGCACTTCCACGAGGTCGGGGCCCTGGACGCGATCGCCGACGTGGTGGGCGTCTGCGCCGGTCTCGCGCACCTCGGCCTCGACACCCTGGTCGTCTCGCCGGTGGCCGTCGGGTCCGGGCACGTGCGGGGTGCCCACGGCGAGATGCCGGTCCCCCCTCCGGCCGTCGCCGAGCTGCTCCGCGGCGTCCCGACGTACGCCGGTCCCGGGAGCGCGGAGCTGTGCACCCCGACCGGCGCCGCCCTCATCACCACGCACGCCTCGTCCTACGGCCCTCAGCCGCCGATGACCGTGGCCGGCATCGGAGTCGGCGCAGGCGGACGGGACCCGGGCACGCATGCCAACGTGGTCCGCCTCCTGGTCGGCGAGCAGACGGGTGCGTCCTCGGGCACCCCCCTCCTGCTCGAGGCGAACATCGACGACCTCGACCCGCGGCTGTGGCCCGAGGTGATCGCGGCGCTGATGGCGGCCGGCGCCTCGGACGCGTGGCTCACCCCGATCATGATGAAGAAGGGCCGCCCCGCACACACGCTGACCGCCCTGGTGTCGGCCGACCGCGCCGGCGGCGTGCGGACGGAGTTCTTCCGGCAGACCTCCACCATCGGGCTGCGCGAGATCCCGGTCGGGAAGACGGCGCTCGAGCGCAGCATGCGGACCGTGCGGGTCTCGGGTCACCAGGTCCACGTGAAGCTTGCCCTGCACGACGGGCAGGTGGTCAACGCCCAGCCCGAGTACGACGACGTGGTCCGCGCCGCGACCGCTTCCGGCCGGCCCGTCAAGGACGTGCTCGCCGACGCCGCGGCTCTGGCCCGGCCGTTCGTGCACGACAGCCCGATCCCTGACTGAAGGACCTCATGGACCTCGCCATCCTCGCTGCCACGTTCGGGGCGATCCTCGTCGTCGAGCTGCCCGACAAGACCTTCATCGCCGCGCTCGTGCTCTCCACCCGCTATCGTCCGCTGGCGGTGTGGATCGGGGTCGGGATCGCCTTCGGCGTGCAGACCCTGGTCGCGGTCAGCGTCGGCACGCTGGCCACCCTGCTGCCGGACGTGGTGCTCAAGGGCATCGCGATCGTGATCTTCCTGGTCGGGGCGGTCGTGCTGCTGCGCACGGCCGCCGAGGCCGACGCCGCCGAGAAGGAGCAGGAGGAGGAGTACGCCGCCGCGGCCTCGGAGCCGAAGTCGTTCGTCAAGGCTGCCATCGCGTCCTTCCTGGTGCTGTTCGCCGCCGAGTGGGGCGACCTCTCGCAGCTGCTGACGATCAGCATGATCGCCCGCTACGGGCACCCGGTCAGCGTGTTCCTCGGAGCCTGGAGCGCGCTCCTCGTGGTCTCGGGGCTGGCCGTGCTGTCTGGCCGCGTCCTGCTGAACCACGTCCGGCTCTCCTCCATCCACTACCTCGGGGCGGCCGTCTGTCTGGTCCTGGCGGCCGTCACGGCGGTCGAGCTGATCCGCTGACCGGATCGGATCTCGAAGAACGCCCTAGGCTGCGGCCATGAGCGAAGTTGCCACGGCAGGGGTTCCAGAGCCCGGGGTGTCCAGTGAGGTCGGCCGGTTGCGGACCGTGATGCTGCACCGTCCGGGGCCTGAGCTGCAGCGTCTGACACCACGCAACAACGACAAGCTCCTCTTCGACGGCATCCCCTGGGTCAGCCGCGCCCAGGAGGAGCACGACACCTTCGCCGAGGCGCTGCGCAGCAGGGGTGTCGAGGTGCTCTACCTGACGGAGCTCCTCGTCGAGACTCTTGCCAGCGAGGACGCCCGCAGCCACGCGATCGATGCCGTCACCGGTTCGCTGCGGCTGGGCGACACGTTGCGCGACTACCTCGTGCGCGCGTTGGGAGAGCTGTCCCCGGAGTTGCTCAAGGACATCCTCACGGCCGGCTTGCGCAACGACGAGGTGCGTGGCGGGTTCGGACTGGTGACCAGCCTCCTGGCCAACGACGACTTCCTGATCGACCCGCTGCCCAACCTGCTCTTCACTCGCGACTCGAGCGTGTGGATCCGGGACAAGGTCGCGGTCACCTCGCTTGCCATGCCAGCCCGGGAGCGGGAGAGTCAGCTGACCGAGCTGATCTACACCGACCACCCGCGCTTCGCCTCGTCGCCGAAGATCCACGGCTGGCGGCGCGAGCACGTCGAGGGGGGTGACGTGCTCCTGCTCGGTCAGGGCGTCATCGCCGTCGGCGTGGGCGCGCGCACGACGCCCGCCGGCGTGGAACGCCTGGCACGACAGGTCTTTGCCGACGGCGCTGCGCACACCGTGCTCGCCGTACCGATCGCCCAGGAGCGCGCCACGATGCACCTCGACACGGTGTGCACGATGGTCGACGTCGACAAGATCGTGATGTACCCCAACGTCGCCGACC
>JBDTXF010000103.1:0-8251 GCA_040006355.1 Nocardioidaceae bacterium
GTCTGGCGCGCCGCGCTGCACCTCGACCGTGCACTGACCGGCTCCGTGCTCGTGGAGACCGACTTCCGGGTCCCGGCGCACGCCACGCTCGACCTGTCGTGGGCGACCGTGGCCTCGACGGTGGCGCGCGGCAAGCACCTGCTCACCCGCATCGGCGCCGAGCACACCCTGCACACGCACCTCAAGATGGAGGGTTCCTGGCATCTCTACAGGCCCGGGACCCGCTGGCGGCGCCCGGCCCACGAGGCGAGGGTCGTGCTGCGGACGGGGGACTGGACGGCAGTCGGCTTCGCCCTCGGCGTCACCGAGGTGCTGGCCCGTGACGCGGAGGACACCGTCGTCGGACATCTCGGCCCGGACCTGCTCGGTCCCGACTGGGACGAGGACGAGGCGCTGCGGCGGCTGCTCGCCGAACCCGCTCGGGCGGTCGCCGACGCCATCCTCGACCAGCGCAACCTGGCCGGCATCGGCAACCTCTACAAGAACGAGCTGTGCTTCCTGGCCGGCGTCCACCCCCGGGTGCCGGTCGGCAACGTGCCCGACCTCCCCCGCCTCGTACGCCGCGCCCGGGCCGCCCTGGACGCCAACAAGGAGCGCGTCGAGCAGATCCTGACCGGTGACCTGCGCAGGGGCCAGCAGACCTGGGTCTACCGCCGGGAGCGGCAGCCGTGCCGACGCTGCGCGACCAGGATCGAGGTGGTGATGCAAGGACCCCCGACCCAGGAGCGGGCGACCTACTGGTGCCCCACCTGCCAGCCGGCGCCGGTGGGTCGAGGGACTCTAGGCGGCGGAGGCGACCACGTCGCCTGAGCGCTGAGGGTTGCCCGGGTGCCGGCTGCGGATGCTGGTGGCGTCGACCGAGATCTTCTCGAGCTGCATCGCGATCGAGGCCTCCTCGAGGGCGACCGCGTCGCTGACCTCGGAGAGGATCTCCGAGAGGGGCACGTCGAGGGCCGCACAGATCGAGGCGAGGAGCTCCGAGGAGGCTTCCTTCTGGCCGCGCTCGATCTCGGAGATGTAGCCCAGGCTGACCAGCGCGTCGGCCGAGACCTGACGCAGTGTGCGGCCCTGACGCATGCGCTGGGCTCGCAGGACCTCGCCGAGCAGACGGCGGAAGATCACCACGGGCACTGCCCCTTCCTGGTTGTGCGAGCACGAGTCCGGAAGCGAACCTGTGGATCCAACGCTACCCGCGGGAGAAAACTTCCCGCGGGCGGTCGGTGAGATCCGACTCTAGCCGGGCGCGCCGACAGGCTCATCGAGCACCACCACGCACGTTCTCGGGGTGCCACCGCTACGGTGACCGGCATGGCCCTACCGATCGAGGACTACGCCGTGCTCGGCGACACGGGCACCGCGGCCCTGGTCGGCAAGGACGGCTCCGTGGACTGGATGTGTCTGCCCCGCTTCGACTCGCCGGCCTGCTTCGCGGCTCTCCTCGGGGACCCGGACAACGGACGCTGGCTGATCGGCCCGGCCGAGGACGAGCACGCGACGTGCACCCGTCGCTACATCCGGCACAGTGCGGCGCTCGAGACGACGTACACCTCGGCGACCGGACGGGTCACCGTCCTCGACGTGATGCCGATCGGCGACGGTCGTGCCGACATCGTGCGCAGGATCGTCGGCGTCGAGGGCCTCATGCGCATGCGCCATGAGTGGGTGGTGCGCTTCGGCTACGGCAAGATCCGGCCGTGGGTGCGCCGTCAGGACATGCACGGCATGGCGGTGATCACCGCCGTCGCCGGCCCGGACCGGCTGATCCTGCGCGGCCCCCGGCTCCCCCACGCCGTCGACGGCCGGCACGTCGACGAGTTCGAGGTGAGCGCGGGCGAGGAGCTGACGTTCTCCACGACCTGGGTCGCCTCCCACCACGCACTGCCGATGCCGCTCGAGTTCGAGTCCCGGATCATCGAGTCCGTCGAGCTGGTGGACGGCTGGGCCGCGAGGTGCGACTACGACGGCCCCTACCGGGCCGCCGTGCTCCGCTCCCTGGTCACCCTGCGGCTGCTGACGCACGCCGGCACCGGCGGGATCGTCGCGGCCGTGACGACCTCGCTGCCCGAGGACTTCGGCGGCGGACGCAACTGGGACTACCGGTTCTGCTGGCTGCGCGACGCCTCCTTGACCCTGGAGGCACTGCTCGAGTGCGGCTACGACAGCGAGGCGAAGCTCTGGCGGGACTGGCTGCTGCGGGCGGTGGCGGGCGACCCCCAGGACCTGCAGATCATGTACGGCGTCGACGGCGGCCGTGACCTGGAGGAGCGGACCCTGGACCACCTGCCGGGCTATGCGGGCTCGACGCCGGTGCGGATCGGCAACGGCGCGGTCGGACAGCGCCAGACCGACGTGCTCGGCGAGGTGATGGTGGCCCTGGAGATGGCGCGCGACGTCGGGGCCGAGGACGACCAGGACTCGTGGTCGCTGCAGCGCAAGCTCGTCGAGGAGCTGGCCGCCCACTGGGACGAGCCGGACAACGGGCTCTGGGAGATCCGGGGCCCGCTGCGCAAGTTCACCCACTCGCGGGTGATGGTCTGGGTCGCCTTCGACCGGGCGATCGCGGCTGTCGAGGAGCACGGCCTCGAGGGGCCGGTGGAGCGCTGGCGCGAGCTGCGCGACACGGTGCACGCCGAGGTGCTCGAGCACGGCTTCGACAAGGAGCGCAACACCTTCACCCAGCACTACGACACCACCGAGGTGGACGCCTCGCTGCTGGTGCTCTCCGACGTCGGGTTCCTGCCGGGGGACGACCCGCGGATGCTGGGCACGATCAAGGCGATCGAGGAGGACCTGCTCCACGGCGGTCTGCTGCTGCGCTACCGCACCCAGTCCGGCGTCGACGGGCTGTCCGGCGACGAGCACCCCTTCCTGGCCTGCTCCTTCTGGCTGGTCGAGGCCTACGCCCTGGCCGGCCGGGTCGAGGACGCCGACGAGCTGATGCGCCGGCTGCTCGACCTGCAGAACGACGTCGGCCTGCTCTCGGAGGAGTACGACCCGCAGCACCAGCGTTTCGTCGGCAACTTCCCGCAGGCCTTCTCCCACCTCGCGCTGATCGGCGCGGCGACCCAGCTCGCCCTCGCCGTACGCCGTCAGGAGTCGAGCCCCACCCGATCCGGCGGCTGAACGTTCAGGCGACTCCGGCGGCTGTGGAGCGCAGCAGCTCCAGCGCGTCCGCCTCCGGCATCGGCCTCGCGAACAGGTAGCCCTGGGCGAAGCGGCAGCCCATCGCCGTGAGGGTCGCCCGCTGCTCCTCGGTCTCGACCCCCTCGGCGATGACCAGCATGTCCAGGCTGCGGGCCAGGGTGAGCACCGTCTCGACGACGGCGACCGAGGCAGGGGTGTCGAGGTCCCGCACGAAGCTCTGGTCGATCTTGAGCGTCTTCACCGGCAGCCGGGTGAGGTAGCTCAGCGAGGAGAAGCCGGTGCCGAAGTCGTCGATGCTCAACGCGACACCGAGACCGACCAGCTCGTCGAGGATGACCCGGCCCGCGGAGGTGTCCTCCATCAGCGTCGACTCGGTGAGCTCGAGACCCAGGATCCACGGCGCCATCTGCTCGATCGCGGCCCGCACGGTCGGCATCAGACCGGCGGCGTCCAGCTGACGAGTGGCCAGGTTCACCGCGACCCGGCCGAGGACGCCAGGCACCTCGACGGACCACGTCGCGACGGTCGCCGCGACGGTCCGCAGCACCCAGTCGCCGAGCTCCACGATGAGGCCGGTCTCCTCGGCGAGGTCGATGAAGCTCGCCGGGGCGAGCAGGCCGCGGTCGGGGTGCTGCCAGCGCACCAGCGCCTCGAAGCCGACGAGCGCTCCGGAGGCGTGCAGGTCGACGACCGGCTGGTAGAACACCCGGAACTCCTGATGGGCGAGCCCGTGCCGGATCTGACCCTCCAGGTCGAGCCGGTCGAAGGCCCGTCGTCGCATGTCGTCGGTGAAGACCGCACACCTGGAGCCGCCTCTGCGCTTGGCTCGGTACATCGCGGTGTCGGCGTCACGGAGCATGTCCGCGGCTCGCTGGCCGGGTCGGGCGATGACGACCCCGGCGCTGGCCGAGGGGGTGATCGTCCGCCCGGCGAGCGTGACCGGCTCCGCGACTGCGGCCAGCAGCCGTTCGGCGACGAGGGTCGCGTGGTGGTGATCGGTGAGCCCGTGGACCAGGATCACGAACTCGTCGCCGCCGAACCGCGCCACCAGGCTGTCGGCCGGCACGACGTCGGGCAGCCGCCTGGCGATCCTGACCAGCAGCTCGTCCCCGACCTCATGGCCCAGGGAGTCGTTGACGATCTTGAGCCGGTCGAGGTCCAAGAAGACGATGCCGAGCCCGGCGAGGGCGTGGTCAGGTCCGCTCAGCTCCTCGTCGAGCCGGGTCAGCAGGGCCGGCCGGCTGGAGAGGCCGGTCAGGTCGTCGTGCAGCGCCTGGTAGGCCAGCCTACGCAGCAGCACGTGCCGGTCGACGGTGATCGCGACGAGTCGGCTCGCCCGCGCCACGACCGCAGTGGTGGGCTCGTCCGGAAGCCCGGGACCTCGTCTGTAGAGCGCGAAGGAGCCCAGCAGCGCACCACTCGTGGGGGACAGCACCGGGAACGACCAGCACGCCCGGACGTCGCAGTCTCGCGCGAGCCGGCGCACGGTGGCGAACCGCTCATCGGCCATCACGTCCTCGACCAGCACCGGCCGACCGGTGCGCACCGCCATCCCGCAGGGCGACTGGCTGGTGACCAGTCGCTCCTCCATCGCCGCGGCGTAGCCGGCCGGCATGCTCGGCGAGGCCCCGTGCCGGAACACCGGCCCGGCCTGCGACTCCTCGACGAGCAGCACGGTGCAGAGGGTGTCGTCGAGCTGCTGCTCGACCGCCAGCGCGAGCGCCTCGAGGACCGTCGCCACCGGGGCCTCGCCGGCGATCAGCTCCAGCACGCGGGACTGGGCCAGGGTCGCCTCCTCGACCTTGAGGCGCCGGGTCACGTCGCGCACCGAGAGCAGCACCCCCCTGACGGACGGGTCGTCCACCAGGTTGTTCGCCAGCCCCTCGTAGGACCGGAAGCTCCCGTCGGAGCTGCGCAGCCGCAGTCCGACCACCAGCTTCTCCTCCGGATGCGCCGCGATTCTCACCAGTGCCTCCTCGGCCCGGCCACGGTCCTCGGGATGCACCAGGTCGAGCACCTGCCTGCCGGCGTAGGAGCCCTCCGCGTAGCCGAGGATCCGGCCGGCCGAGGGGCTCGCGTACTCCAGCCGCCCGGACTCGTCCACCACCAGCAGGAGGTCGCTCATGTGCAGCAGCAGGGACCGTTTGCGACGTCCGGCGTCCACGAGCACGCCCCGGGCGTCCTCCCAGGAGGCCTCGGCAGCCTGCTCGGCACGCAGGTCGCGCCGGATCGTGGCGATCGCGATCGGCTGCCCCGTGCCCTCCGCCAGCACCTGGAACGTGGTGACCGCGGTCGGGATCGCACTGTCGTCGCGCCAGTCGCGAAGGCTGCTCACCCCCGACCAGTGGCCCGCGCCGGCGAGTGCCGGCCCCTCGACGTCGGCGTAGGTGGCCCGGCCCTCCGGGGTCAGGAAGTCCTCGATCCGCAGGGTCGTGACGTCGGTCCCCGGATCGATGCCGACGAGTGCCTGGCCCGCCTCGTTGACGAGCTCCACCGCCCCGTCCAGGGCGGCGAAGGCGATGAAGTCGGAGTCCGCGTGGACCAGCGCCTCGAAGCGGCGGGCACGTTGGACGCCGTCGAGCACCGCACACCTCGTCCCGACTCCGGAGCCGGGTGGCCGTCGTGTCGTCGTCACGACCGGCTGTGCCCCCGAGCACGCCTCCACAGCCAGGGTAGGCCCCTCAGGCGCGCTTGGCGGCGGCTTGCCCATCCCGGCGCACGGTGAGCGCCTTGAGGACATAGTCGGCACCGGTGACGAGCGTGAGCGCCACCGCCACCACCATCAGGATCACCGCGAGCGCCCACAGCAGCGTCCCGAGCGTCCCCCAGTCGTCCTGGAGAAGCCGGATCGGCAGCACGAAGAGCCCGAGGGCGAAGGTCTGCAGGACCGTCTTGAGCTTGCCGCCCCGTCCGGCGGCCATCACGCCGTGCCGGATGACCCACAGCCGCAGCAGGGTGACGCCCCACTCACGGACCAGCACCGCGATGGTCACCCACCACCACAGGTCGCCGATCACCGACAGTCCGACGAAGGCCATCCCGGTGAGCGCCTTGTCGGCGATCGGGTCCGCGATCTTCCCGAAGTCGGTGACCAGGTTGCGGCTTCGCGCGATGTCACCGTCGACCTTGTCGGTGATCATCGCGACCACGAACAGCACCCAGGCCACGCACCGCCACAGCGTCGAGTCGCCGCCGTCGACCAGCAGCGCCCAGCCGAAGAAGGGCACCATCACGATGCGCAGGGTGGTCAGTGCGTTGGGCAGGTTCCAGTTGGTGGGTCTGTCCGCTCCGGCCCGGGCGTCGGCGTCGGTCACGGGAGCACCGCGGCGAGGAGGTCGGCGCCGTCGGCGCCGGTCACGACGGCGCTGACCAGGTCGCCGACGCGCACACCGGGAGCAAGGCCGGTGAGAGTGGTGTCGCCGTCCACCTCCGGACCCTGGTGGGCTGCCCGCCCCTCGGCCCGACCGTCGTCCAGGGACTCCAGGAGCACCTCGACGCGCTCGCCGACGCGCTCCTCGGCCCGCTGAGAGGTGAGCTCCTCGACGAGCCGCGTCACGTGCTCGGTGCGGTCGCGGATCTCGTCCTCGTCGAGCTTCTCGTCGTACGACGCGGCCTCGGTGCCGTCCTCGTCGGAATAGCCGAAGACGCCCACGACGTCCATCCGGGCCTCGACCAGGAAGTCGCACAGCGTCGCGAGGTCGTCCTCGGTCTCGCCAGGGAATCCCACGATGACGTTGGACCGGATGCCGGCCAGGGGTGCCTGGGAGCGGATCTGGTCGATCAGCGCGAGGAAGCTCTCCGGGTCGCCGAAGCGGCGCATCCGTCGCAGCACGGCGTTCGAGGCGTGCTGGAAGGACAGGTCGTAGTAGGCGGCCACCCCGGGCGTGCTGGCGATCGCGGTGACCAGGCCGGGACGGGTCTCGGCCGGCTGCAGGTAGGAGACCCGGACCCGCTCGACACCCTCGACGGCCGCCAGCGCAGGCAGCAGGGTCTCCAGCAGCCGCAGGTCGCCGAGATCCTTGCCGTAGGAGGTGGAGTTCTCGCTGACCAGGAACAGCTCCTTGACACCCTGCTCAGCCAGCCAGCGGGCCTCCCCCAGCACGTCACTGGGCCGGCGCGACACGAAGGAGCCGCGGAACGACGGGATCGCGCAGAACGTGCAGCGCCGGTCGCAGCCGCTGGCCAGCTTGAGCGGGGCCATCGGTCCCCCGTCCAGCCGGCGGCGTACGGCGCGGGGCCCGGAGTCCGGTCCGGCGCCGAGCGGGAGGTCGGGGGCCGAGATGGTGTGGCCCGGGACCACGACCGTGTCGGCGTTGCGCTCGGCCGGCGAGATCGGCAGCAGCTTGCGGCGGTCCTGCGGGGTGTGCGGGTGCTGCTGCTCACCGGCCAGGATCGAGCGCAGCCGGTCCGCGATGTCGGGGTAGTCGTCGAAGCCGAGCACCGCGTCGGCCTCCGGCAGCGACTCGGCGAGGTCCTTGCCGTAGCGCTCGGCCAGGCAGCCCACCGCGACCACCGCCCGGGTCGGGCCGGTGGCCCCCTCCGCCTTGAGGTCCGCCGCCTGCAGCAGCGTGTCGACGGAGTCCTTCTTGGCCGCCTCCACGAAGCCGCAGGTGTTCACCACGACCGTCTCGGCGTCCTCCGGGTCGTCGACGAGGCGGAAGCCGCCCGCCTCGAGACGGCCGGCCAGCTCCTCGGAGTCGACCTCGTTGCGGGCGCAGCCCAGCGTCACCAGCGCGACGGTCGTGGGAGGCGGCGGGCTGGCGGGGGGCGCGGAGGCTTCAGGGAGGGCAGTCATGACCGTGTCCGATTATGCCGGTCGGACCCTCGCGGGGACGAACTGCCGCCCCAGCACCCGATGGGTCACCCGCTGAGTCCTCAGGACGTGGAGCGCTGGTAGGTCCGGCTGGCGGCGACGCCCGGCTGGCCGAGCGGTCCGGTGTCCCTGCCCGCGACGGTGACGTCCACGGCGCCGGCGTCAGTGGCCCGGACCGTGACCGGCGGCGTCGCGCGCAGGGTGTGCTGGCGACCCGGGACGAGGTCGCCGGCCCAGACCACCTTCCCGGCCCGGTCGCGCACGACCACCCGGGAGCTCGTCCGCGCACCGACC
>JBDTXF010000104.1:0-8251 GCA_040006355.1 Nocardioidaceae bacterium
GCTTGACGAAGTCGGGGATCCGCTTGGAGTGCAGGTCGGTGTTGGAGTAGCGCTCCTTGTAGAACAGCGTCTGCCACTGTCGGACCATGCCGAGCGACTCGTTGTTGATGATCGCCACCTTGATCGGGATGCCCTCGATGGCGCAGGTGGCGAGCTCCTGGTTGGTCATCTGGAAGCAGCCGTCGCCGTCGATCGACCAGACCGTGGTGTCCGGGCGGCCGACCTTGGCACCCATCGCGGCCGGCACGGAGAAGCCCATCGTGCCGAGGCCGCCGGAGTTGATCCAGGTGCCGGGGTGCTCGTAGCCGATGAACTGGGCGGCCCACATCTGGTGCTGGCCGACGCCCGAGCAGTAGATCGCGTCCGGCCCGGCGATCCTGCCGAGCCGCTCGATGACGTACTGCGGGGACAGCGACCCGTCGGCGGGCTCGTCGTAGCCCAGCGGGTACTTCCGCTTCACGCCGGCCAGGAACTCCACCCAGGCCTCGTAGTCGCCCTGTTCCCCCGCGTCCCCGGCGGTGCGCAGCGCGACCACCAGGTCGGAGATCACCTCGCGGGCATCGCCGACGATCGGCACGTCCACGTGCCGGTTCTTGCCGATCTCGGCCGGGTCGATGTCGGCATGGATCACCTTCGCGTGCGGCGCGAAGGAGTCCAGGTTGCCGGTCACCCGGTCGTCGAACCTGGCTCCGAGGCTGATGATCAGGTCGCTGCGCTGCAGGCCGGCGACCGCGGCGACGGTGCCGTGCATGCCCGGCATGCCGAGGTGCTGGGGGTGGCTGTCCGGGAAGGCGCCGCGGGCCATCAGCGTGGTGACCACCGGCATCCCGGTCAGCTCGGCGAGGACCCTGAGCTCCGCGGACGCGCGGGAGCGGATCACCCCGCCGCCGACGTACAGCACCGGGCGACGCGCCTCGAGGATCATCCGAGCGGCCTCGCGCACCTGCTTGGCGTGCGGCCGGGTGACCGGTCGGTAGCCGGGCAGGAGCAGCTCAGCCGGCCAGCGGAACGTGGTCTGCGCCTGCATGGCGTCCTTGGCCACGTCGACGAGCACCGGCCCGGGACGGCCCGTGGAGGCGAGGTAGAACGCCTCCGCGATGGTGCGCGGGATCTCTGCCGGGTCGGTGACCAGGAAGTTGTGCTTGGTGATCGGCATCGTGATGCCGCGGATGTCGGCCTCCTGGAAGGCGTCGGTGCCGATCGAGGAGCTGGCCACCTGGCCGGTCACCGCGACCATCGGCACCGAGTCCATGTAGGCGTCGGCGATCGGGGTCACCAGGTTCGTCGCGCCGGGTCCGCTGGTCGCCATGCAGACGCCGACCTTGCCGGTGGCGCTCGCGTAGCCCTGGGCGGCGTGCCCGGCGCCCTGCTCGTGCCGGACCAGGATGTGCCGGATCCGCTGGGAGTCGAAGAGCGGGTCGTACGCCGGGAGGATGGCGCCCCCCGGGATCCCGAAGATGTTCTCGGCACCCGCGCACTCCAGTGCTCTGATCAGGCTCTGCGCACCGCTCACGGGGGCCCCGGGTGCCTGCTCGCTCATGATGGCCTCTCTTTCGTCCGTGCCGTTCGGTGCGTCCCCGGTGCGTGCCCATGAAAAAGCCCCTCGGCCCGGGTGGGCAGACGAGGGGCGACGCGTGTGCGTGGAGGTCAGAGCCTCAGCAGACGCGCCCGGGGCATACAAGAATCGCGAAACGCATGTGACCACGTTCTCCGGTGCCGCCGGACCAGTCAAGCCCGGTCCGACCCCGTCCCAACACGTGGGACGGCCATCTCACATGCTGTCCACAGTGACCCCGGGACGGCCTCCCGCCGCGCTCAGCCACAGACGGCTCCGTTCGCTGCGGACTGCACGAGCCGGGCGTACTTCCCGAGCACGCCATGGGTGTACTTCGCGGGGAGCGGCGTCCAGCCCTCCTTGCGGGCCTCCCACTCCGGGGACCCCTCGCCCTCGACGTCGATCCGCCGGTTCGCGATGTCGACGGTGACCACGTCGCCGTCACGGACGAAGGCGATGGCGCCACCGTCCACGGCCTCGGGGGCGACGTGCCCGACACACAGGCCCGTCGTGCCTCCGGAGAACCGACCGTCGGTGAGCAGCAGCACGTCCTTGCCGAGGCCGGCGCCCTTGATCGCGCCCGTGATGGCCAGCATCTCGCGCATCCCGGGGCCGCCCTTGGGGCCCTCGTAGCGGATCACCACGACGTCGCCGGCGCTGATCGCGCCCTCGGTGAGCGCGTCCATCGCCGCCCGCTCGCCGTCGAAGACCCGCGCCGTCCCGGTGAACACGTCGCTGTCGAAGCCGGCCGACTTCACCACGGCACCGTCGGGTGCCAGCGTGCCCTTGAGGATCGTCAGACCGCCCGTCGAGTGGATCGGCCGGGACAGCGTGCGGATCACCTCGTCGTCGACGGCCGGGGGTGCGAGCGCCTCGAGGTTCTCCGCCATCGTCGCGCCGGTCACGGTCAGGCAGTCGCCGTGCAGCAGGCCCGCGTCGAGCAGCGTCTTCATCACCACCGGGATGCCGCCGATCCTGTCGACGTCGGTCATCACGTAGCGGCCGAAGGGCTTGAGGTCGCCGAGGTGCGGGACCTTGTCGCCGATCCGGTTGAAGTCGTCGATGGACAGGTCGACGTCGGCCTCGCGGGCGATGGCGAGCAGGTGCAGCACCGCGTTCGTCGAGCCACCCAGCGCCATCGTGACGGTGATGGCGTTCTCGAAGGCCTCCATGGTGAGGATCTGGCGGGCGGTGATGCCCCGGCGCAGCATCTCCACGACGGCGGCACCGGAGCGCTCGGCGAACCCGTCGCGGCGACGGTCGACCGCCGGCGGGGCGGCCGAGCCCGGCAGCGACAGGCCGAGGGCCTCGCCGATCGAGGCCATCGTGTTGGCGGTGTACATCCCGCCGCAGGCACCCTCGCCGGGGCAGATCGCCCGCTCGACGCGGTCCACCTCGGCGGGCGTGATCTTGCCGGCCAGGCACGCGCCGACGGCCTCGAAGGCGTCGATGATCGTGACGTCGTGACCGTCGACCTGGCCGGGCAGCGTGGAGCCGGCGTAGAGGAAGACCGAGGCGAGGTCGAGCCGTGCGGCGGCCATCATCATCCCGGGCAGGGACTTGTCGCAGCCGGCCAGCAGCACCGAGCCGTCGAGCCGCTCGGCCATCATCACCGTCTCCACCGAGTCGGCGATCACCTCCCGGGAGACGAGTGAGAAGTGCATGCCCTCGTGACCCATCGAGATGCCGTCGGACACCGAGATCGTGCCGAACTCCAGCGGGAACCCGCCGGCCGCGTGCACGCCCTTCTTGGCCGCCTTCGCGAGCCGGTCCAGCGACAGGTTGCAGGGGGTGATCTCGTTCCACGAGGAGGCGACGCCGATCTGCGGCTTCACCCAGTCGTCGTCGCCCATCCCCACGGCCCGGAGCATGCCGCGGGAGGCCGCCTTCTCGATGCCGTCGGTGACGTCGCGGCTGCGCGGCTTCATGTCGGGGGTGCTCTCGCTCATGAGCCGGATGCTACGCCGGGCAGCACGACGTACGGCGCCTCGTCCCATGCCGTGTCAGGCGGGGCCGGACCCAGGTCACCCCGGTTCACCGTCGGTCACCCCCGTGTCACCCGGGTCAGAGGGTGGCGGCGCGCACGCAGAGAACGTCCGGGAGGTGCTCCGCCACCGGCTGCCAGGTGTCCCCCTCGTCGTGGCTGCCGAACACCGTGCCGTCCCGGCTGCCGAAGTAGATGCCGGCCGGGTCGTCGTCGTCGACGCACATGGCGTCGCGCATCACGCCGCTGAAGAACCCGTCGGGGAGCCCGGCGTGCAGCTCCTCCCAGGTGTCCCCGGCGTCGCGGGAGCGCCAGACGCTGCACGTGCCACCGATCGGGAACCGGCCATCGGCCCCCTCGAGCGGGAACACCCAGACCGTGCCCGGCTTGCGGGGGTGGGCCACCACCGGGAACCCGAAGTCGCTCGGGAGGCCGTCGGCGATCGAGGTCCACGAGTCCGCCCCGTCGTCGCTGCGGTAGACCCCGCCGTGGTTCTGCAGGTAGAGCCGGTCCGGGTTCCCCGGCTCGCGGACGACCTTGTGCACGCACTGCCCGAACTCGGGGAACTGGGCGTCCTCGGGCAGGAAGATCGCCCGGATGCCCTGGTTGGCCGGCGCCCACGAGTCGCCGCCGTCATGGGTCCGGTAGACGCCTCCCGTCGACATCGCGACGGTCACCTGGTCGGGGTCGGTCGGGTGCGGCAGGACGGTGTGGATCGCCTGGCCGCCGAAGCCGGCTCCCCACTGCTCGCGGTGCGGGTGGTCCCACAGGGACCGCACCATCGCGAAGCTGCGGCCGCCGTCGCCGGAACGGAACAGCGCCGAGGGCTCGGTGCCTGCCCAGACCACGTCGGGGTCGGCCGGGGACGGCGCGAGGGACCACACCGCCTCGAGCGTGCGGCCGGTGTCGGCCGGAAAGACGACGGCACCGTCCTCACCGCGGTCCCAGGTCGCGCCGAGGTCGTCTGAACGGAGCACCTGCGGCCCCCAGTGCCAGTGCTTGCTGGCCATCAGCATGCGTGGCTGCTCGGCGCGGTCGACCGAGACGGCATGCACCTCGCTGCGCAGCTCGTCGGGTCCGCGGACGTCCCACGACGTCCGGGTGTCGTCGCTGGTGGCGACCCAGCAGCCCTTGCGGGTGCCGATCATCAGTGTCGTGCGTGCCATCTCGCCACTCCCTCGTCCGCTCCAGGTGGTCGACTCCAGGAGAGTAGACCCGGGCGGGGACGAGAAGTCATCGGACGAGCGGTCAGTACTCCCCGGTCATCACGTTCTCGGGCCGCTCACCGGCAGCGAACCGCCGCAGCTGGTCGCGCACCAGCCGGTAGGCGCGCGGCCACATCGCCGGGGTGGCCCCGCCGACGTGCGGGGTGATCAGCAGCTGGGGCGCCGACCACAGCGGGTGGTCCTCCGGCAGTGGCTCCGGATCGGTCACGTCCATCGCGGCCCAGACCCGTCGCGCCTCGAGCGCCGCCACCAGGTCGTCGGTGACCACGACCGATCCCCGGGCCACGTTGACGAGGAGGGCACCCTGCTTCATCGAGTCCAGGAAGCCGGCGTCCACCAGCCCCCGCGTCTCGCTGGTCCCGGGCACGATCAGGATCACCACGTCGGCCTGCGCGAGCAGGTCGGGCAGGTCCGCGAGCGCGTGCACCCCGTCCCGCGCCGTCCGGGCGACACGCAGCACGTCGACCTCGAACGGAAGCAGCCGCCGCTCGACGTCGCGGCCGATGTCGCCGTACCCGGCGATCAGCACCGTCGAGTCGGCCAGCGACGGGCGCCATCCCTGGTTCCAGCGGTGCGCCCGCTGGTCGCGGACGAAGCCGGGGATGCCGCGCAGCGACGCGAGGGTCAGTGTCAGTGCCAGCTCGGCGGTCGACGCGTTGTGGATGCCGCGCCCGTTGCAGAGCAGCACCCCGTCGGGGACCTCGCCGCGGATGTGGTCGACGCCGGCCGTCAGCGTCTGCACGACCTCGAGCCGCGGCATCGCGGCGAGCACCCGGCCCCGGCCGGGCCCCACGTCGTACGACGGGACGTAGAACCGCACCTCGGACACGGAGTCGGGGAGGTCGTCGGGGGTCGGGTCCACGGTCTCGTAGCGCAGTCCCTCGGGCGGACCTTCGAGCTCCGCGACGTCGAAGGGGAGCCACACCAGCGGTCGGTTGTCAGCCATGGCACCAAACCTACGCAGGGACGGTGGCGTTCACCGGAACGTCACGTTATGTTGACGACTGCGACTCACCGCGCCCCTAGCGTCATCGGGGTAGTCCTCCGCTCCACCCCGGACGATCAGACACGGGAGCACCATGACGATCCTCCAGCAGACCCCGTGGCGCCTCATCGAAGCGGCAGCCAGCTGGCCCGTGACCAGCCAGCACCAGGCCCGGCGCAACGCGCTGGTGGCGAGCACCGCCCTCGCGGAGCAGCGCCGGGAGCGCATCGACGTCGAGGAGTTCCTGGCCGGCTACGTCGCACTCCTGGAGCCGAGCGCCGACGTCGACCCCGCGGTCGGCCACACCGCCTGACCACCGGGTCCCGCTCCCGGAAGCGTCATCGGGCACACTCCCCTGCATGTCCGCCGACGCGCTGCGCTTCTACGACGTCCCCAGTGCCGACGGCACCCGGCTGCGCGCCTGGACCAACGACGCCGAGGGTCCCACCGTGCTGCTGTGCAACGGCCTGGGCACCAGCCCCTACACGTGGCCGGCCCTGCTGAGGCCCGACTGCGGGGTGCGGGTGCTCTCCTGGAACCACCGGGGCGTCGGCGGGTCGGACCGGCCGGCAGACCCGCGGCGCGTGGACGTCGCCGCCTTCGTGGAGGACGCCGTCGCCGTGCTCGACGACGCCGGTGTGGCCTCGTGCCCTGTGATGGGCTGGTCGATCGGGGTGAACACCGCCTTCGAGCTCGCGCTCCTGCACCCCCGGCGGGTCACCGGCCTGTTCGCCGTCGCCGGTGTGCCGGGGGCCACCTTCTCCTCGATGGGCGCGCCGCTGCAGATCCCGCGCTTCGCCCGGCGCCCGATCGCGGTCGGCATCGTCGGCACCCTGGCTCGCACCGGATGGGCGGTCACCCCGGTGACCAGCCGCCTGCCGATCGGCCGTCGGGCCGCGAACCTGGTGCGGCACAGCGGCCTCATGATGCCGTCGGCCGGTCTGGAGACCGTCGAGCGTGCGGTGGCGGAGTTCCTCACCACTCCCGTCGAGTGGTACATGCACCTGGCCCGCGAGTCCGCCCGGCACGACCGGGTATCGCTGAGCCAGGTGCAGGTGCCTGTGGTGTTCGTCGCCGGGACCTTCGACGTCCTCGCCTCGGCTAAGGACATGCGCACCGCCTCCCGGCGGATCCCGGGCTCGCGCTTCGTCGAGCTCCGCGGCTCGCACTTCGTGCAGATGGAGCACCCGGCCGCAGTGCACGACGAGCTCCTTGCCGCGCTCCGGGACCTGGCGGGGTCGACGCCGGCATCGTCCGACCGGGCCGGGTCCGCGTGACCCTCGAAGCCTGTCGCGGCGTGAGGCGTCAGGAGGCGAGCTTGGCGAGGATCAGCTCGCGGACCCGGCCGGCGTCGGCCTGGCCGCGCATCTCCTTCATCACCGCGCCGATCAGCGCGCCGGCAGCAGCCACCTTGCCGTCCCGGATCTTGTCGGCGACGTCGGGGTTGCCCTCGATGGCACGGTCGACGGCGGCTGAGAGCGCGCCCTCGTCCGAGACGACGGTGAGGCCGCGGCCCTCGACGACCTCGTCGGCCGTGCCCTCCCCGGCCAGCAGCCCGTCGAAGACCTGACGCGCCAGCTTGTCGTTGATCCGGCCCTCGTCGACGAGGGCCTGCACGCGGGCGACATCGACCGGGGTGACGCCTAGAGCGGTGATCTCGACACCCTGCTCGTTGGCGCGGCGGGCCATCTCCGAGAGCCACCACTTCCGCGCGGCCGCCGGCGGCGCACCGACGGCGATGGTGTCCTCCACCAGCCCGAGCGCGCCGGCCCCGACGGTGTCGCGCATCTCCAGGTCGCTGAAGCCCCACTCCTGCTGCAGCCGGCCGCGTCGCTCGCGGGGCGGCTCGGGCAGCGTCGCCCTCAGCTCCTCGACCCACTCCCGCGACGGCGCCACCGGCACCAGGTCGGGCTCGGGGAAGTAGCGGTAGTCCTCGGCGTCGGACTTCTCACGCCCGGACGTCGTGACGCCGGTGTCCTCGTGCCAGTGGCGGGTCTCCTGCAGGATCGAGCTGCCGGCGTCGAGAAGCGCCGCCTGGCGGCCGATCTCGTAGCGCACCGCCCGCTCGACCGAGCGCAGCGAGTTCACGTTCTTGGTCTCGGTGCGGGTGCCGAGGGAGCCGTCGCCGGCAGGGGCGAGGGACAGGTTGACGTCGCAGCGCAGCGAACCCTGCTCCATGCGTACGTCGGAGACGCCCAGCCCCAGCAGCAGCTCACGAAGGTGGGCCACGTAGGCGCGGGCCACGGCCGGCGCCTTCTCGCGGGCACCCATGATCGGCCGGGTGACGATCTCGATGAGGGGGATGCCGGCCCGGTTGTAGTCGACGAGCGAGTAGTCGGCACCGTGGATGCGGCCCGTCGAACCGCCGACGTGCAGCGACTTGCCGGTGTCCTCCTCCATGTGGGCGCGCTCGATCTCGACGCGCACCACCTCGCCCTCGACGTCCACGTCCATCCAGCCGTCGAACGCGATCGGCTCGTCGTACTGCGAGGTCTGGAAGT
>JBDTXF010000105.1:0-8214 GCA_040006355.1 Nocardioidaceae bacterium
CAGGTCGACGGTCTCGTTGTCGCCCTCGAAGCGCTTGCCGGTCACCTTGGCCTTGACAAGGTTCGCGACCTGGGTCACCTTGCTGCCCGGAGAGTCCCAGTATTCGGCGGAGTCGGCCTGCACCCGGATCAGGATGTTGTTGGGGTTCTCCGGGCCCCCCTCCATCCAGGCGTCGGTGAACGTGTTCCACAGCTCCTCGAGCTTCGCGTGGTCGTCCACCACCGAGGCGGTCCCCGACAGCGACACCCACGAGCTGTTGCTGGCGTAGGCGACGTTCACCTGCGGCCGGGCGGCGATGTTGGACACCTTGTGGGAGTCGCGCTCGGCGATGAACCAGACGTCGCCGTCGAACTCAACGTCCTGGGTGGCCATCGGCTTGCTGACCAGGCGGCCGTCGGCGTCGCTGCTGGTCAGCATCGCGAGCCGGGTGGCCTTGATCAGGTCGTGCACCTTCTGCTGCCGGTCGGTGTGGTCGTCGTGCGTGGTGTCGGTCATGTCCTGGGAGTACCGCGCGCCCCGGTTCTCATGCCCCTCCGGCGTCGGACGGCGGGACAGCCTGTGGACGACGATTTCCGCCGCGGTCGCGCCCGCTGATATCGTCGTGGCTGTCGACCGGCTCGACCCCGCGTCCAGAGTGGGTGTCGGGCCGCAGACACGCCGGGACCTCGTTCCTCCTCCGGGGGGCTGCGGGTGCCGGCGGACGCAAGCCCTCCTGCCACGGAGACGCCGTGGCCGCCTGAGTCCGAAGGAGGTGGAGACTGCTTTGCGTGCCTATGAAGTGATGGTCATCCTCGACCCCGACCTCGAAGAGCGCACGGTCGCGCCCTCGCTCGACACCTATCTCAACGTGGTGCGAGCCGATGGTGGGTCCATCGAGAACGTCGACGTCTGGGGACGTCGTCGGCTCGCCTACGAGATCGACAAGAAGCCCGAAGGCATCTACGCCGTCGTCACGCTGAACGCCGAGCCGGCCACGGTGAAGGAGCTCGACCGCCAGCTCACGCTGAACGAGTCGGTGCTGCGCACCAAGGTGATCCGGCCCGACATCCGCTAGACCCGCCCGACTCCCATGGCCGATTCCCCCGGTCACCGCAGCACCGAACCGTCAACCCACGACTGTTTATGACTGGAGGCCTGACATGGCAGGCGACACCCCGATCACCGTGGTCGGCAACCTGACCGCCGACCCCGAGCTCCGCTTCACCCCCTCGGGGGCAGCGGTCGCCAACTTCACCGTCGCTTCGACGCCGCGCTCGTTCGACAAGCAGAGCAACGACTGGAAGGACGGCGAGGCGCTGTTCCTGAACTGCTCGGTGTGGCGGCAGGCGGCCGAGAACGCCGCCGAGTCGCTGACCCGTGGCATGCGGGTGATCGTCACCGGCCGGCTCAAGGCGCGCTCGTATGAGACCCGCGAGGGTGAGAAGCGCACCGTCTTCGAGATCGACGTCGAGGAGGTCGGCCCGAGCATGAAGTACGCCAGCGCCAAGGTGACCAAGACCAGTCGCTCCGGCGGCGGCCAGGGCTTCACCTCCGGCGGCGGGGACGACCCGTGGGCCAACAACGGCGGGCAGTCCGGCGGCAACAACGGCGGGCAGTCCGGCAGCAACAACGGCGGCCAGTCGGGCGGCCAGTCGGGCGGCCAGTCCGGCGGCTGGGGCGGCCAGCAGGGCTCCGGGACGGCCTCCGGCGGCCAGGGTGACCCCTGGGCGTCCTCGGGCGGCTCGGGCGGTCACCAGGACGAGCCCCCGTTCTGAGCCGGCACCACCCACCCATCCATCCCTGACCATTCCGGCACGGGCCCCCCTCGCGGGGGCCGCCGGGCTTCATGAGAGGAAGCACCACAATGGCCAAACCAGTTCTCCGCAAGCCGAAGAAGAAGGTCTGCCAGTTCTGCAAGGAGAAGGTCTCCTACGTGGACTACAAGGACACCACCCTGCTGCGGAAGTTCATCTCCGACAGGGGCAAGATCCGCGCCCGCCGGGTGACCGGCAACTGCGTGCAGCACCAGCGCGACGTGGCCATCGCGGTCAAGAACTCCCGCGAGGTCGCCCTGCTGCCCTACACGTCGACGGCTCGCTGAGGAGGCTGACCAGATGAAGCTCATCCTCACCCAGGAGGTCGGTGGCCTCGGCGCCCCCGGCGACATCGTCGAGGTCAAGGACGGCTACGGCCGGAACTTCCTGATCCCGCGCGGGTTCGCGATCCGCTGGACCAAGGGCGGCGAGCGCACGGTCGACTCGATCAAGGCCGCCCGCTCCAGCCGCGAGGTCCGCGACCTCGACCACGCCAAGCAGATCAAGGCCCAGCTCGAGAGCAGCACCGTCCAGCTGCCGGTCCGCGCCGGTGACGGCGGCCGGCTCTTCGGTGCCGTGACCGTCAGTGACATCGCCGGTGCGATCGCCCAGGCGGTCTCGGGCGGCGCGCAGGTCGACAAGCGCAAGATCATCGTCGGCAACCCGATCAAGTCCCTGGGCACCCACCAGGTGACGGTGAAGGTGCACGACGAGCTGGACGCGACCGTCAACCTGAACGTCATCGCCGGCTGACGCCGAGGAGTCACTGCCTCCCGCAGACACGCCGTGTCGTGAGAAGGCAGTGACTCCTCGTCGTACGGCGGGCGGGGGGTTCAGGTGCGATACCCGCGCTGGATGTGTTCTCCTTAGCTGCTGTGTCTCTCGGGGGGCCGCTTCGGAGTCGTCCCGTCCGGCTCGATTCGTGTGGGGGTTGCATCGTGCGTCAACTGATCCGTCTTCTCGTCCTGCTCGGCCTTGTTCTCAGTGCCGCCTCGCTCGCGCCGCTGGCCACGGCCGGTGCCGACCCGGCTGCGGGCACGGCCGTCAAGCGGGCGACCACCAGCGGTCCCGCGACGATCCTGGACACCCGACCCGACGCCAGGTCGCACTCCGGGCGCGCGGACTTCAACTTCCACGCGGACCAGCCGTCGCAGCTGTTCACCTGCCAGCTCGCCGGCCCGGGCCACAACGGCGACAGGGCGATCGGCTGCTCGCGGGCCGCGGTCCCGTCAAAGCCGCAGCAGTCCATCGGCGCCAAGGGCTACACCCGGCTCCAGCCGGGCAACTACACCTTCAGCGTCTTCGCCCACGGCTCGAGCGGCGTCGGCCCGACCACGGTCTACTCCTGGCGCGTCGACAACTGCAGCACGCTCGCCAGCCTGTGCCGGGTGGTCACCCGCTCCGGGAGGCACTACCTGCCCGCCTCCGGCGCGTCCTTCAACAACCCGCTCGCGGGTCACACCTCCCAGCGTCGCAACCTCTCCAAGGTCATCGCGACCATCAACTCGATGCCCGGCTACGCCGTGGCCCACTCCTCGATCTGCGGCACACTGGCCCAGCGACCCGGCACCATCCGGGTCTCGCTCTACTCGGTCACCGACGGTGCCTTCGCCGACGCCATGGTCGCCGCGGCCCGGCGCTGCATCAGCGTGCAGATCCTGATGAACAACCATCTCTCGGCCGGCAACACCCACGCCATCAGGGTGATGCAGCACGCGCTCGGCGCCCGGACCTTCACCGGCAGGCGCATGAAGCAGAACTTCGCGCACCGCTGCTCGTTCGGCTGCCGCGGATCAGGGGTGCTGCACTCCAAGTTCTACCTCTTCGACTCGACGATCGCCGGCACCTCGTTCAACCGGGTGCACAACACGGTGATGGTCGGCTCCTCCAACATGACCGCGAACGCCGCCAAGGTGCAGTGGAACGACCTCTACACGGTCCGCAACCGACCCGACCTGCGCGGCCAGTACATCCGGCAGTTCAACAGCATGGCGCGCGACAACGGCTTCAAGCGGGTGGCCGGGGTGCAGCATGCGGGTGCCTACCAGACCACCTTCTGGCCCTACAAGAGGGGTGCGCAGGATCCCTACCTGACTGCGCTGCGATCGGTGCGGTGCACCGGAGCCACCGGCGGATCCGGGACGCACGGCCGGACGGTCGTCTACATCAACATGCACGCCTGGTTCGAGGCCCGCGGCCTGTCGATGGCCAACCAGGTCCGACGCCTCTACAACCAGGGCTGCTACGTCCACGTGCTCTACGGCTTCATGAGCTTCGGGGTCTTCAAGAAGCTCCGCAAGGGCGCCGGCGGCCGGATGACGGTGCGCCGCACGCTGTTCTCGCACGACGGCCGCACCGGCTACGTCTACACCCACTTCAAGAACATCGCGATCTCCGGGCACATCGGCGGCGACACCAACGCCCGCGCGAGCTACACCGGCTCGGACAACTTCACCAACTACGGGACGCACTTCGACGAGGTGATGATGCGGATCGCGACGGTCTCGGCGTTCAACCAGTACCGCAGGCAGTTCAGCTACATGAGTCGGCGCAAGTCCTCGGCCGTCTACGCGAACTTCTCCGAGCCGTCGGGCGGCGGCCGGGCGCCGAAGGCGGTGGTCACCGGGGGCGGCACCGCACCGGAGGGCTTCACCGGGTTCACCGGCCGCGAGAGCGCACCGAAGGGCACCCAGACGATCCAGTCCTCGGCGGTGGGCGTGGACTCGCGGGGAGTGATGCGCGTCCTCGACTGAGGGCCCCGCACACCGATTCCCCCGATCCCGGCCACCTCGCACGACACGCGGAGGCGGCCGGGATCGGTCGTTCCGGCACACCTGCGGCCTAGGCTTCGAGCGGTCCGCGGCGGCGCTGGCGTGCCGTCCGGGAGCACGTCGTGGCACCGCCCAGGAGCGCGTCAGTCAGGGAGTCTGTGGCATGCAGCGTCGACCGGGTCGTCGTACCCTCGCCTCCGCGACCGCGGTGCTCGTGGCGTCGAGCGTCGCGCTGGTGGTGCCCGTCACGGCCACGGCGTCACCTGTGCGCTCAACCGGGGTGAGCGGCGCGATCGTCGTCCAGGCACCGGCCTCGAAGGCTGACCGGGCCAGGCGGGCGGCCGTGCTGAAGGTACGTCGTGAGCGGCGCGCCCGCTGGGCCAAGGTGCGGGTGCACCGGCCCGCGACCTGGATCCGGACCTCGGTGGGTCACACCACCCCTGCTCCGGGGCCGCACTTCAACAACCCCTACGGCTCGCGTGCCAGCGAGCGTGCGCTCCTGGACCAGGTCATCGCGGCGATCGACGGCTCGCCGGGCTACCGGCGCCCGGTGGACCCCGGGACGCACCGGCCGGTGGCCTGCCCGACGAGCCCGCGGGCCTTCCCCTCACGGATCAGGATCGCGGTCTACTCCATCGCCGACCGGCACGTCGCCGAAGCGGTGGTGGCCGCACAGCAGCGCTGCGTGAGCGTGCAGATCCTGATGAACTCCCACCTGACCGCCGTCACGTCGCCGTCCTGGGGGATGATCGCCCGAGCCCTGGGACCACGGGGGCCGGAGCCCGCCCGGCAGCGCAGCTTCGCTCACCGGTGCAGCAACGGCTGCCTCGGCTCGGCCGTCCTGCACTCGAAGCTCTTCTTGTTCAGCCATGCCGGCCGCAGCCGCGACACGGTGATGGTGGGCTCCTCCAACATGGCCAGGAACGCCACCGACATCCAGTGGAACGACCTCTACACGGTCAACGGCAACCGCCGGCTGTACGCCGAGTACGCCGGCGTCTTCTCGCGGATGGCGCCTGACGTGCGCGGCGGCGGCCCGCGGGTCTACCGGGCGGGGCCCTACACCTCGACGTTCTACCCGTTCCGCCGCGCCACCTCGAGGACCGACCTGACCATGCGGGCGCTGCGCAGCATCCGGTGCTCGGGCGCCACGGGTGGTGCCGGCATCGGCGGGCACAGCGTGCTCTACGTCGCGATGCACTCCTGGCACGGGGTCCGCGGCCGCTACCTCGCCGAGCGGGTCCGGCAGATGTACGACCGCGGCTGCTTCGTCCGCATCCTCTACAGCTTCATGAGCTATGACGTCTACTCCCTGCTGCGCAGCGGGTCCGGTCGCCGGATGACCGTGCGCCGGGTGCTGTTCCCGGGGCCGAAGGGCGTGGTGGCCGCGAAGTACGCCCACCTGAAGATGTTCGCGGCCTCCGGCAGGGTCGCCGGCGACCGGTCTAGCTGGGTGACCTGGACCGGGTCGAACAACTGGACGGACCGCGGGACCCGCTCGGACGAGGTGACCCTGCGGATCCCCTCGGCCGCGGTCTATGCGGCCTACGTCCGGCAGTGGAAGGTGATCCGGCACCGACGCTCGTCACCGGTCTGGGCGACGTTCCTGGAGCCGACCGGAGGCGGGCGGGCGCCCTGAGCGGCGGGTCTCAGACGCCGGTCACCATCCACCGGGTGCCGCGCGCACGCAGCACGAGCACGACCGCCCGGCTGCCGACGAAGCCGGCCCCGAAGGCCACCCAGAGCCACACCAGGGGTGAGCCGGCACCCGTCGGACCGCTGGACAGGTGCAGGGCCAGCCAGGCCAGCGGCGCGAAGACCGCCAGCACCACGACCCCGCCCCAGGCCAGGTAGCGGCCGTCCCCGGCCCCGATCAGCACCCCGTCGAGCACGAACACCAGGCCGGCCAGGGGCTGGGACACGGCGGCGACCAGCAGCACCGGCCAGAGCAGCGAGCGCACCTGCGGGTCGTCGGTGAACGGTGCCCCCAGGAGCGGTGCGGCGGCAGCCAGGGCGATGCCACCGACCACGCCGCCCAGCACCCCCCACTGGACCATCCGGGTGGTCACCGCGCGGGTGGCGCGACGGTCCCCGGCCCCGAGGCTGCGGCCGGTGAGTGCCTGGGCGGCGATCGCCACGGCGTCCAGGGCGAAGGCCAGGAAGGTCCACAGCGTCACGGCCAGCTGGTGGGCGGCCACCGAGGCCGCCCCGAGGGACGCGGCGCCATAGGTCATCACCAGCAGGGAGGCTCGCAGCGTCAGGGTGCGGACCACGAGCGCGACGCCCGCGTGCGCGGCCCGGCGTACGCCGGCGAGGTCGGGGCGCAGCGACGCGCCCTCCCGGCGGGTCCCCCGCACCACCACGACCACCAGTGCGGTCGCCGACCCGAGCTGGGCGAGGTCGCTGCCCATCGCGGAGCCGACGATGCCGAGGTGCAGGCCGTAGACGAGGGCGACATTGAGCACGATGTTCGCGAGGTTCCCGGCCACCGCCACCACCAGCGGGGTGCGGGTGTCCTGGAGGCCGCGCAGGACGCCTGTGCCGGCGAGCATCACCAGCACCGGGACGACGCCGAGGAACGCCACCCGCAGGTACGTCGTGGCCTGGTCGTCGACCACGGTGCCGGCGTCGAACAGGCCCACCAGCCACCCGCTCAGCGGCACCCCGGCCGTCGTGATCAGCGACCCGACCAGGACCGCGAGCCAGAGGCCGTCGACGCCCTGGGTGAGGGCGCCGCGAACGTCGCCGGCGCCGATCCGGCCGGCCACCGAGGCGGTGGTGCCGTAGGCCAGGAAGACGCACAGGCCGACCGCGGTCTGGAGCACCGCGCCGGCGATCCCGAGGCCGGCGAGCTGCGGCGTGCCGAGGTGGCCGACCACGGCGCCGTCGGCGAGCAGGAAGGCGGGCTCGGCGACGAGCGCCAGGAAGGCCGGGACCGCGAGCCGGAGGATCTCCCGGTCGAGGGGTCCGCGGAGCTCTCGGCGCTCCCTCCCACCGGTCCTCCTCATGGGGGGAGGCTACCTCGGGGTAAGAGTCATTGAGGTATCTGGTCATGACCGGGTACGGGAGGTAGGGCTGTGTGTAACCAGGGGCTTCCTGTTGAGGAGTGCCGGGGTGTCCCGCTTTGTCGACATAGATGCCGGCCAACGACCGAGGGCTGGACGGTGAACGGAATGTTTCGGAACCTTTCTGGGATCCACATCCCCGGGCGTCCGTCTGTCCAGGTCGGAGGCCCTTTCGTAGATCTCGGCACCGAGTTCTCCACAGTTGTCCACACAGGCTGTGCACATGTCCCTGGGCGTGTTCCACACGGTGCGGCCAGTTATCCCCAGGACCTGTGGACAACGCGCTGTCCTCGGGCTCCGCGGCCCCGTAGCGTCTGCCTGCGGAGGCCGGCCGGCGCGAGCGTCGGCGGCTGCTGGGAGAGTCTCGAGCAACGTCCACGAGAAGGGCCGACCCACTGGTGAGCATCACGTCCTCGAGCAGCGGTTTAGCCTCTGACACCGAGCCGCCGTTCGCGGCGGACGGCCCCTGGTCCGAGCCCGGCCCGGCCTTCGGCGGCTCCTACGGCGGCGCCGGGAGCCGGACCCCACCCCAGGACAACGACGCCGAGCAGTCCGTGCTCGGCTCGATGCTGCTGTCCAAGGACG
>JBDTXF010000106.1:0-8188 GCA_040006355.1 Nocardioidaceae bacterium
CAGCCGGTCCGCCCCGGCAGCGCCCGCGAGGACGGCCTCGCGGGCCGCCGCGACGTCGGCCTCGGCGGCACCGGAGTCCGCGAGCACGGCAGCGACGCACGTGAACGGGACCGCCTCCGCGACCTCGACGAGCGTCGGGTCGTCGGACTCCACGACCCGGACCGACGGCACGTCCACCGCGACCACCACCCGGCGGGCCGGGTCGTCGTCGCGAAGCAGCTCGACCGACGCCAGCCCGGCTGCCGACGCAGCGGCGTACTCCCACTCCTCGTCGCCGCCGTCGGCGAGCTCGGCGCGCACCGCGTCGGTGACCGCGTGCGCGGCGAACGGCGCGGGACCGAGGCCGTCGGAGGTGACCACGGAGCGCAGCCCGCGCATCGTGGTAGGGACGTAGACCCGGATGGTCACGGCCTCGCCGGCTTGCCGGTCGTGGCGGCGGAAGGCTTCTTGCGCCCTCGCGGCGCCCGCTGCCGGCTCGAGGACGTGCTGTCGACCAGCTCCTCGAGCGCCTCGATGACGCGCTGGCCGAGCACGTCGAGGTCGGGCAGCGCGTCCCGGTCGCCGTTGAGGCCGAAGAACACCCCGCCGTCGTAAGACGTGACGCCGATGGACAGCGCGTGGCCGGCCAGCAGCGGCTGCACCGGGTAGGACTCGATCATGCGCGCGCCGGCCGCGTAGAGCGGGAACTGCGGCCCGGGGACGTTGGTGACCACGATGTCGAACCCGCGGCGGGCCTGCGCGGCGGCGACCCGTGCCCCGAGCGCGTGGAAGGTGGTCGGCGCGAAGCCCGCGACGCCCGCGAGCCGGTCCGCGGCGACCGCACGCCCGGTCTCCTTGTGCGCCTTGAGGGCGTAGGAGACCTGGTGCAGCCGGACCACCGGGCTCGACTCGCCGATCGGCAGGTTGAGCAGGTGCCCGGTCACCTGGCTGCCGAGCGAGGTGGGCTCGAGGTCGGTGTCCATCACGCTCATCGGGACCAGGGCACGCAGCGAGCGGCTGCCGTGGACCGACTCGGCCCGGGTCATCAGCCAGGTGCGCATCGCGCCGGTCACCGTCGCCAGGATCACGTCGTTGACCGTGCCGCCGTGGAAGCTGCGGACCCGGCGGTAGTCCTCGAGCGAGGTCTTCACGCTCATGAACCGCCGCTGCTCGGACAGCGTGGCGCTGATCGGCGTCTCCGGTGTCGGACGCCGGTTGGTCAGCGCTCCGGCGACGTCGCTCAGCCGGCCGCCGACCGCCCCGGCCGTGCGGGCCAGGGCGCCGAGGTTGTCTCCCCACGTGGTCAGGGCGAGCCGCGGGTCTCGCAGCGAGTCCCGGAGGGCGCCGAGCGCCAGGGCGGGCTGGCTGGGCGGGTGATGCGGGTGCCAGGCGACGTGCACCCTCTCGTGGGGCCCGGGGTCGACGTCGAGGATGACCTGGCCGAGGTCGATGGTGGCGACCCCGTCGACCAGGATCTGGTGGGACTTGGCGAGGATCGCGAAGCGCCCCCCGTCGAGCCCCTCGATGAGGTACATCTCCCACAGCGGCCGGTTGCGGTCGAGCCGGCGGGACATGATGCGCGCGGTCAGGTCGCGCAGCTGGTCCATGGACCCCGGACGAGGAAGGGCCGAGCGTCGCACGTGGTAGGCCAGGTCGAAGTCCTCGTCGTCGACCCACACGGGGTTCGCCAACCGGCCGGGCACGGACCGGATCCGCTGCCGGTAGCGGGGCACGAACGCGATGCGATCGGCGACCAGGCCGAGCAGCCGACCGTAGTCGAAGTCCCCTCCGGGCTCGAAGACCTCGAGTGTCGCGCTGTGCATCGGGGTGCTCGCGGACTCGGCCACCAGGAAGGCCAGGTCCTCTGCGCGCAGCCGCTCGGCCATCGATACCCCTCTCGTCGACGCACTCAACGCATCGTGGGACTGTCTAGCCTGTCACGGAGCCGATCCGGTCGGTCGTCCGCCCTTTCCCGTCAACGAGCGTCGATGGTCTGCGCGCACGGGATCGGCGGGACCGAGGACCGCCCGATCCCCGCCGGCTATGCGATGGCCGGTGCCGGCGTGGCCCTCACGAGTGGCTGAGGTTCACCCAGTCGGCGAGCGTGAGCTCGACATGGCTCGACTTCGCGGCGCGGCCGGACCTGTTCGCGCACTCGGTGGTGCCGATCGTGGTCGGCGACGTCGTCGCGCACTACCTGAGCTACTTCGTCGAGGTCGGCCAGCAGCCCGTCGTGCTGCTCAGCGACCCGCTGGCCAAGGGCTGGAACCTGCTCGGGACGAGGACTGGCAGGTGGACTACTGGATCTCCGAGCACTCGAGGCTCCTGGCGGTCCTCAGGGTGCTGTCCGTGGTAACCGGCCACGTGCTCGGGGTGATCGTCGCCCACGACGTGCGGTCCGGCTGCCGCCCAGGCGGCACCAGCTGACCGGACAGCTGCCGCTGCTGGTCGTGATGGTCTTCCACACCGTCACCGGGCTCTCCCTGATCTTCGGCGCCTGACCCCGCGTCGGGTCCCGGTGTGGGTCTGTGGCTCGCCGAGGACTCCGGCGGCCAGGTCGGCCAGCGCGGTGCGCAGGGCCGACTCACCCGAGTCGGCGAGGCTCCGGCCCGCCATCAACGCCCGGTCCGCGGCCACCCGGTCGTCCGGCAGGAAGTGCACCCCGACCGGCTGGACGAACCCCTCGACCATCCCGCGGATCTCCCGGTCGCTCCAGCCCAGCGACGGACGGGTCCGGTTCACCACCACCCGGGCGCGGACCGCGGGCACCACGTCCCGGAGCTCGACGAGACCCCGCGCCAGCCGGCCCAGACCGACCGGGTCCGCGGACCCGACGACGACCACCTCGTCGGCGCGCGCCAGGGACGCGAGGGTCATCTGGTTGCGCTGCGGCGTCCCGGTCCCGAAGGGGTCCACGGCCTCCACCTCGAGGCTGAAGCCCAGGTCCAGCACGACGTACGGCGCCAGGCGGACGGCCTCCTCGAGCACGTCGTCGAAGGCGACCGGCCGCACCTCCTGCCAGCGGTCCGGCCGCGGCAGACCCGTCAGCACGCGCAGACCGTCCCCCACCTGTCGCGCGAGGGCGGCCAGTCGCACGCCGTCGAGCCGTCCGGTGTTGGCCGCACGCGCGGCGCCGAGCAGCCCGGAGGCCTCGTCGAGCACTCCGAGGTGCTGGGCCACCGCCCCGCCGTAGCCGTCGGCGTCGACCAGCAGCACCTCGTGGCCGGCCCGGGCGATCTCGGTGGCGACGCCGACCGCGACCGTCGTGCGGCCGGGGGCTCCGGTCGGGCCCCACACCGCCACCACCGTGCCCGTCGTCGTGCCGGGCTCCAGGTCCGGGCCGGTCGGCTCGAGTGGCAGGTGCCCGCCGTCCCCGCCCGCCGCGAGGACCGTCCCGGCGAGGCTGTCCAGCTCGGCGGTCGAGAGGAGGTGCTCGATGCCCAGCCGGCGCAACCGTTCGGCGTCCCCGTCGGCGAGCTCCTCGGGCGCCGCGACCAGGACGACGCCGACCCCGGACCGCCGCAGCGCCGTCAGGCTGTCGGTGTCGAGGCCGGGCAGCGTCGGCGAGACGACCGCGACGGACGCCAGTCCGGCTCCCGCCGTGGCCAGCAGGTCGGTCAGGTCGACGCAGCGACGCGCGAGCACGATGCCGGAGCCGCGTCGCTCCAGCCGCTCGAGGGCCCCTGCCTCCCAGGGGGCACCGGCGGCGGCGACCAGGACCAGGACGCCCGCCGGTGAGGGCTCCGCGGTCATCGCGACCTCATCGCTGGGTCGTCAGGGTCAGGTCGCCGCCCGCCAGCGCGGCGATCGAGCGGGCCAGACCGGCGCTCTGCTCGGCGTCCACGCCGACGATCACCTGGCGGGTCGAGGTCGGACCGAGCGAGCTGCCCGTGCGCGGCACCGACACCACGGCCACGTCGTCGAAGACCAGCGTCGACCGCGCGGTCGCCTCGGCCCGGTCGGGGGTCACCCAGACGTCCACGAGCGACCCGACGCGCACCGTCGACGGGACCGCCTCGGTGCCGACCGAGAGCGGCACCTCGGTCAGCGACGCCTGGGAGGCCTTGCCGAGTGCCGCCCTCGGCAGCAGCTCCCCGGCCCCGACCTCCCGGTCGACCCGGGCGCCGGCGGGCAGGTCGGTCGCCGGCAGGTAGCGGTCCGCGTCGGCCTGGTCGGCGAATCGGACCTCGCGGCGCACCAGGTCGCCGGCACCCACCTGCTGGCCGCGGTCGAGCGCGAATCGCGCCGCCCAGACCTCGACCGTGTCGTCGGCGCTCGCCAGCACCCGTCCGCCGAGGACCGCGCAGAGCGCGACCAGCGCGACGCCTGCGACCAGCCTTGGGTCCCGCCACCGGGCGGGGTCGGCGCGGACGGCGGGCGGGGAGGGCGGGGTGACCTCCCGCAGTCCGGACGTGCCGGTCGCGGCGCGCGCGCGTGCGTCGGTGCGGGGTCCCCGTCGTGGCATGTGCACATCATGCTCATTTCGTCCGGCGTCGGCACCTGCTTGTCCACAGCCGACGAGCACCGGGACCGGGAAACGCCCGCACGCGCTGGCATAGTGGCGGCATGCCGTCACCGCCCCGCCCCGATCGGCCCCTCGGCCCCGATGTCGGCCCGCGGTTCCTGACCCTCGCCGACGTGGCCGAGGTGCTGGCGACGTCGGTGGCGCAGGTGCGGGCGCTGATCCAGGCCGGCGAGCTGCGCTACATCCAGATCGGCGGCCGCCAGCAGTACCGCATCGAGGCGGTCGAGCTCGAGGACTACATCCAGCGGATGTACGCGCGAGCCGAGGGCGCAGCGGCGGGCGATCCGGCCGACGCACCCGGGGACGCCCGGCTCTGACCCGCGACGGGCCCGGGCTCACCCTCGCCGGACCGCGGCGACCGCCCCGAAGGGCACCGTCTCGAGGTGGCCGGCGTCGGCGACCCGGACCTCGACGAAGTCGGCACCGACCCGGTTGACGCTGCCCAGCATGACCGAGCCGTCGAGCCGGTGCAGCAGCACGTCCCGGCGCGCCTCGGCCACGCTGCGCAGCGCCGAGGCGAACCCCAGCCCGGCCGCCACCGGTCTCGCACCGGCGACCGCGCCCCGGTCGGCGAGCCCGCGCAGCGACCCGACCGCCGACAGCCGCAGCAGCCACTCACCGGACTCCGACCGCAGCAGGCACCAGTCGCTGCCAACGCGACCCAGGACCCCGTCGAGGACACCCGCGCCGGTGACCCCCACCACGAGCCGGGAGCCGACGGAGGCGTGCAGGCGGGCGGCGAGGTCCACCTGTGCGTACTCCGCCCGCCGCTGCTCGGCGACCTCGGCGTCCCTCTCCCGCAGCACCAGGCCGTCGGCCTGCTGCTCGAGGTCGTCGAAGAGCCGTCCCAGGTGGTCATCCCAGTGCATAGCCGAACGGTGGCGGTTGTCGGGACCCGTGTCAACGGCTGCCGACCCTGTGGACAACGGGTTGACGTGGACAGCAAAGTCCCCTGGAATACATCAAACAAGATCAAACGTGAGGGTTGACCATTGCGAACCTGTGCCGCCCTGCTCCGTGGCCTCGCGCTGCTGGCCGTCTGCGCGACCGGCACGCTCGGGGTCTGGCGGCTCGCGCAGGACCCGCTGGCGGCATGGGTGGGTCCGCTGCTGCGGCGCGACGCAGGTGCGCGGCACGACCTCGCGCCTCACGATGCCTTCGACCACGCCCTGGCCGGCCTGAACGCCGGAGTGCTTCTGGTGTGCACGCTCTGGCTGCTGGTCACCTCGACGCTCGCCGTCGCGGCGTACGTCGCCGAGCGCGCCGCTCCGGGGCGAGGTCCCACGACCGTCCTGGGCCGGGCCGCAGAGCGCGGGTGCCCCCTTCTGGTGCGCCGCCTGGTGGCGGGAGTGGTCGGGGTGGCCGTCACCGCCGGCCTCACGGCTCCCGCGATGGCGAGCCAGCCCGGGCCCGAGGGGCTCACCGGGCTGGCACTGCCCGACCGGGTGGACGGCTCGTCCCTCGTCGTCGCGACCCCCGGCTCCCTCGTCCGGCGGGCGCCGACCGAGCACCTGTCGCCCGTCCGGGCCGTCGTGGTGCGCCCCGGGGACTCGCTCTGGTCGATCGCGGCGGCCCTGCTGCAGGACCATGCCTCCGACGCGGCGGTCGACACCGCCTGGCACACCCTGCACCGCGCCAACCTCGCGCGCCTCGGCCCGGACCCCGACCTGATCCTTCCCGGCACCCGTCTCGTCGTGCCGGACCTGACCACGCCCCACCGAGAGGAAGCCCGATGACCATGACCATCACCACCACCCCCGCGCCACGCGCGCACCGCCCTCCCGCTCCCGGGGAGTCGCTGGCCACCATCACCCACCTCAGCCCGCCGGGAACCCGGCGCGGCCAGGTGCCGGTGGCGATGGTCCAGGGGACCCTGGCCCTCGACCTGGACCGGCTGCCCGCCGAGCCGGCCACCCCCGACCTGCGGATGGTCCCGGACCCGGCCCACGACGCCGCCAAGCACCGGGAGGTGCGCATCTGGGCGGCCCGCTTCGCCCAGGCCGCCGTCGAGGTGCTCGGTGGCGACCGGCCCCTGGCCCAGCTGCTCCAGTGGACCACCGCCCGGGTCTATGCCGACCTCGACCGGCGGTCGAGGATCCTCGGCCGGGTGGCACCGGCACCCGACCGGCTGCGGACGGTGCGCCCCCAGGTCCGCAGCGTCCACGTCTGCCTGCCCGCCGACGGCGCGGCGGAGGTCAGCGTGCACGTGCAGCACGGCCACCGCTCGCGGGCGATCGCCGCCCGCCTCGAGCGCCGCCACGGCCGGTGGACGTGCGTGGCCCTGCAGCTCGGCTGAGGTGTCGCTCAGGACAGCCGGGTGACCTGGACCTCGACGACCATCGTGGAGGTCCTGCCGCCGGAGAAGATCCGGGTCAGCGGGGGGACGTCGGAGTAGTCGCGACCGCGCGCCACCACGATGTGCCGGTCGCCCGGCTCGATGTTGTTCGTCGCGTCGAACCCCGCCCAGTCGCCGTCCCACCACTCGATCCAGGCGTGCGACTCCCCGACCACCGTGTCGCCGACCTGCGGATCCCGCTTGGGGTGCAGGTAGCCCGAGACGTAGCGGGCCGGCACGCCGGCGTACCGCAGCGCGCCGATCGCGACGTGCGCCATGTCCTGGCAGACACCCCTGCGGGCCGCCCAGGCGTCGGAGGCGTGGCCGTGCACCTGCGTGGAGCCGGACTGGTACGTCATCTGGTCCCACACCAGCCGGCAGACCCGCCGCGCCAGGTCGCTCGGGCCGGTCGCCTCGGCGCTGAGCGCGTCGACCAGGTCGCGCAGGTCCTCCTCGGGGCGGACCCGGTCGTCGACCACGAGCGTCTCGCAGTAGCGGTCCCGCACCGCCGGTGCCCGCAGCTCCTCCCAGCTCAGCCTCCCCGGCTCCTGCGGCGGGCGGCTCACCTGGACCGTGGAGGAAGCCGTCACGGTCAGCTCGCTGTGCTGGTCGAGCACCTCGAACGCCGTCACCTCGGTCCCCCAGTAGTCGCGGTAGGAGGTGCTCCATGGGGTGGGCGAGACGTCCAGGCGGGTGTGCACGACCATCTGGTGACCGCTGGTCAGCGGGGTCATCCGGGCCAGGTTGTAGGAGGCGGCCACCCCGCCGTCGTAGGAGATCCGGGTCGTGTGCACCACACGGAACTGCATCGTCACCGGGCCGCTCCTCCCTGCCAGCTCATCGCGACGGCGTGCGCGAAGTAGCGTTGGGTCACCGCGTCGCTGGCCGCCGCGCACGTGCGCTGCAGCCGCTCCATCTCACCGGGCAGGTCCGCCACGATGTCCCCGATCGAGCGGTACTCGAGCTCGGCGCGGGCCCGGCCGAGCAGCCGCTGCGCCTCGTCCTGGAAGCCGACCCGCTGACCGCTCGCCTCCAGGTTGGCCAGGCACTGCTCCGCGCGGGTCAGGTTGAAGACCACCGAGCGCGGGAAGAGCCGGTCGAGCAGGAGGTACTCCGCCGCCTCGCGGTCCGTCTCGAGCCCGCGGTAGGTGCGCAGGAACGACTGGTAGGCCCCGCACGCGCGCAACGTGGTCGGCCAGGCGGAGTTGGCGCCCGGGCTCAGCGCGGAGGTGGCCACCAGCCGGGCCGTCATGTCCGCCCGCTCCAGGGTCCGGCCGAGCATCAGCAGCTGCCAGCCCTCGTCGCGGCTCATGGTGGCGTCCGCGGTCCCGTTGATGAGGGCGGCCCGT
>JBDTXF010000107.1:0-8125 GCA_040006355.1 Nocardioidaceae bacterium
GGATGAGGTTCCGCGGCGTGTCCGGCAAGGTCAACTTCGCCCTCGACGCGCTGCCGGTCTTCCCGGCGCTCCCGGACACCGTCGACCACTACGGCGGGTTCCTCAACATCGGGCCCACCATCGAGTACGTCGAGCGGGCGTTCGACACCTCGAAGTACGGCTGGTACTCCGAGCGACCGTTCATCGACGCCGCGATCCAGTCGGTGGTCGACCCGGACATGGCGCCGCCCGGCAAGCACGTGATGTCGTGCTTCGTGCAGTACGCGCCGTACGACCTGCGCGGCAGCGACTGGGACACCGAGCGCGAGCCCTTCGGCGACACCGCGCAGGCCGTCCTGGAGTCGCACTTCCCCGGCTTCGGCGACCTGGTCCTGCACCGCGAGGTGGTCACCCCGCTGGACATCGAGCGGACCACCGGGCTCACCGAGGGGAACATCTTCGCGGGCGAGCTCCTCGCCCCCCAGATGTACTTCTTCCGTCCGGCGCCGGGCTGGAGCCGGTACGGCACACCGATCGACGGCTACTACCAGTGCGGCTCCGGCACCCACCCCGGCGGCTGCGTCATCGGCTCGCCCGGCAGGCTCGCCAGCCAGCGTGTGCTCCGCGACCTGCGTGGGGCCTAGCGGGGCCCAGCCCGAGGTGGCCGGCCGGGGCCCCGAGGCTCCCGGCCGGCTGCCGTCGTGGTCCGCTCAGTGGAACGAGCGCAGGTTCACCCGCACGATCTGCCCCGCGTGCTCGATGCCGAGGAAGCTGGCGATGCTCCACGCCGAGGCGAACAGCCGCCCCCGCTTGAGGACGAGCCCGGTCGGCATGGTGACCTGGCTGTGCGTCCTGCGACCGTTCCAGATCCGGGTGAGCCGACCCACCGTCGACGGGTCGAAGTTCGGCGGCGGCGCGGCCGCAGGAGCGCCGAACAGGACCTCCGAGAGGTAGATCGCCCCGTGGTGGTGGCCCACCGCGATGCCGGTCGGCGCGGTCAGCCGCTTCCAGACGTGCTGCACCCGGCCGGTGCGCGGGTCGAGCTTGTAGACCCGCCCGGCGTTCGGCACCTCGGCCCCCAGCGTGCTGACGTAGACGCTGCCGTTCGCCACCGCGATGCCGGTCGGCACCGGGTCGCACCCGACCGTGCCGGCGTTGGCCTGGGCGCCGGGCTTCAGGCAGGCCCGGACGTCCTTCACCGTGGGCGGCACGAAGAACGTCGAGACGTGCCCGGTCCTCGGGTTGACCCTGAGCACGTCGTTCGCGCCCCCGTCCGCGACGAGCAGGCCGTAGCGCGTGAGCGTCATGCTGAACGGGTTGGACAGCGCGTCGTAGGGGTTGCCGTTGGCGTCGAACTGACGCTGACCGTCGGGGTTGTGGCGCAGCTCGTATCTCGCCAGGTCGGCGATCACCCGGACGTGGTGCCCGGCCGGGTCGGACTGGAGCACCGAGCTCGCGGGGTACTTCGCGGCGGGCGGCGGACCGGTCTCGTCGCCCCCGCCGAGGACGGCATAGACGTGGTGACGGGAGGCGGCGACCCCGGCGACGCCGGCGGCGCCGGAGAACAGCACCCGCTTGCCGCCGTTCGGGCCGACCCGGGTGACCTGGCCGGAGACGTTCTCGGCGACCACGAAGGCGCTGCGGCCGATGGCCTTCAGCCCGAAGGGCCCGTCGAGGCCCCGGGCGACGACGGTCGCCGACGGCGCCCGTTGTGCCGAGGCCGGGGACACCGTGGTGACCGCCCCCAGTGCCCCTACTGCGGTGACCAGCGCAAGTGCGCCGGCGCTTCTGCGTGTGCGTGCATGCATGTGCGTCCTACCTTCGTGGCTAGGCCCGGTCCCCCCGGGGCTCCCTGCCACGTTAGGGAGCCGCGGGCGGAGCGGCATGACGCAAAGGGGTGGTTGACTGTGGTCCGCTCGGGCCCTGTCGGCGGTGCGTCGGCTCAAGGTGCGGCCCGCAACTGCCGATGTGACACTTGGGAGCCGATCATCTCGGCGCCCGACGACCTGAGGACGGGAACGACCGTGACCCACCGCACCGGCAGCACGCCGCGAGCACGATGGGGCACCGGAATCGCGCTCGCCCTGACCGCCTCGGTCCTGACGGCCGGCACGGCCGCCTCCTCCTCGGCGCCGACCCCGACGGCGACGGCGGCCCCGATGGTGGCGACCGCGACCGTCGTCGCCCCGAACCCGTTGGCCCATCGACGCTGGGGTGTCTACAAGGGCGGGACCGAGCAGTCCTGGCAGCCCTACGTCGACTCGAGCGGCGCGAACCGCGCGCTGCTGGCCAAGATCGCCCTGCGCCCCAAGGCTGCCTGGTTCGGTCGTTGGACCAGCGACGCCGACATCGCGAGCAAGGTGCGCGCCTACGTCGCGAACGCCAACGGCGGTGACCCGAACGTCCTGGTCCAGATGACGGTGTTCCGGATGGTGCCGTGGGAGCACGACGCCTGCAACCGCCTCCCCACGCTCGCGGAGCAGACCAGCTACCGGCAGTGGATCCGTCAGTTCGCGGCCGGCATCGGGAGCGCGCACGCGGCCGTCATCCTGCAGCCCGACGGACCCTTCGCACTGTGCGCGCCCGGCGGGTCGAGGCTCCCCTCGCACCTGATCGGCTATGCCGCGCGCAGCTTCACCTCGCTGCCGAACACCAGCGTCTACATCGACGCAGGTGCCTCCGACTGGCCGGCGGGCAAGCCGGTCGAGGCCGCAAAGATCCTGTCGCCCGCCGGGATCCGCTATGCGCGCGGCTTCGCCCTGAACTCCACGCACTACGCCTCCACGAGCAGCAACATCGAGTTCGGGACGCAGCTGGTCCGGGAGCTCGCGGCTGAGGGCTTCCCGGGCAAGCGCTTCGTGATCAACACCTCCTCGAACGGCCAGCCGTTCACGTTCGGCAACGCGCCCGGCCCGAACCCCGACAACGCGACCACCTGCTCGACCCTGCGACAGACCGGCTGCGTGACCCTCGGGATCCCACCGACCAACGACCGGGCGAACCCGCGCTGGGGCCTCTCGGCGCGCAACGAGTTCCGGGCGCGGACCTACGTCGACGGCTACCTGTGGTTCGGCCGTCCCTGGCTGACCAACCAGTCGTCCCCGTTCGACATGCCGCGGGCGCTGGCGATCGCCCGCACCACGCCGTACTGAGCGGGGATCAGCCGGGGGACGGCTCGGTGCGGCCGGAGCGGGCCGCACCGACGACCAGCAGCACCACGGCGACCGCGGCCGGCAGCGCCAGCGACCGCGTGGGCAGGCTCACCGCGATCAGGGCCGCGCCCACGATCAGCAGACCGCAGCCTGCCGAGAGTGCGCGGTCGAGACCGAGCGGTGTGGACAGCAGCTGTCCGAGGATCGAGCCGGCGAAGACCACCGCCACGAGGACGCCGACCAGTGCCGGGCTGTGATGATGCAGGACGTCGCCGAGGAACGACGGGGAGAGGGCGGTGAACAGGCCGATCACGGCGAACCCGGCCACTCCGGCGATGGCCGCGCGCACGAACGTGGGGCGGACCTCGACCGGCACCTTCGGGGGTCGTGGCGCCAGCCGCGGTCGGGCGGCCCGCGCGACCGGCTCGGAGACGACCAGCACCTCGAGGATCCCGAGCGCGACCAGACCGAGGTCCACGACGAACACCAGCCGGGTGGGGTGGGGGCGTACTGCGCGAGGACGCCGGACAGCACCGGACCAGCACCCAGCCCGGTCATGTTCACCGACGCGGCGAGCAGGCTGGCGCGCTTGCGCCGTCGCTCGGGGAGCAGATCGACCACGGTCGCCGTCGCGGTGCCGGTGAGGATGCCGGCGGAGAAGCCGGAGAGCACCCCGGCCGACGAAGAGCCAGGGCAGCGACGTCGGCATCAGGAACGCGGCCGCCGAGAGCGCGGACAGGCCCAGTCCGGCGAGCAGCGTCGTGCCCAGCATCCCGGTGACGAACGCGAAGGCGACCAGGCAGGCGGCCGGCCAGCCACGGAACCGGCCACCGGACGAGGGTCGGCCGGTCTCGCTCGGGTCCACCACGCTCGTGTCGGGCAGGCGACTCCTCCGCGGCTGCGACGGCTTGACCACGCCCGAACGCACGGATGGACCGGATCATTTCGGGCGACTCACCGCGGAACCCTCGAAGATGCCCGGACAGGTGGTATCAAGAGTGTCAGGAACGGGTCCTGTGATGTAGGTGACGCCGGGGTGACAACAGGACCGGGTCCGTTCGACGGGGGAACATCATGGGATTCGCACGCCTGGCCATCGGCATCACGGCGGTCGCCGTCGCGCTCACGCTGACGGCCGCTCCGTCGCAGTCGGCACCGGCTCCGCTGGCGGGCGTCCGGGCCGCCGCCCAGATGCCGGGCGGGTCCCCGGTCCGCGCTCGCGCCCAGTTCCACGGGACGGGCGCGGTCGCGGCGGCGATCGAGCAGGTCGGTGACCGGCTGGTCGTCGCCGGCCACGGAATCAGCTCCCTCACCCAGGGCAACGGTGCCACGGTGACCACCGACCGAGACGGTCTGACGGCCACCGCGCCCGGTGACCCCTCGAAGGTCGCCTGGATGGGGCCGGCGGGCGGGCAGTGGTGGTCGCTGCTGCCGGACAGCGACGCCCGGCACGTCTACGCCGGCAGCGGCACCGGGGTCTCCAAGTTCGACCTCGCCACCGGACGCCAGACCTGGACCCACGGGCTCGGTGGCAAGGTCACCACGATCGAGTCGATCCCCGGCACGGCGTACCTCATCGTCGGTGGCTACTTCCCCGGCGGGATCGCGGCACTGCGCAAGGACACCGGCGCGGTGGCTGCCTACTCCGTCCCCCAGGTCGGCAGCGGCGGCTTCGTCTACCACGCCGACGTCCAGCCCCACGGCGACCACTGGGTCGGGGTGGGAGGCTTCAGGAAGGTCGGTTCGGCGACCCGGTCCCAGGTGGTGATGCTGACCCTGTCCGCCACCGCCGCCACCGTGACCCCCTGGGACGCTCCCGTGGCGCACGGCCCGAACGGCGCCACGCCGTGCCGCTCGGACTACACCGACTACCTGCACGACGTCGCGTTCCTCCACGACGGGTCCGCGTTCTTCCTGGTCGGGACCGGTGCCTCGGACCGGGGACTCTGCGACGCGGTCAGCAGGTTCGACATGGGCAACCTGAACCCCTTCGCGTCACCGGCCTGGATCACCGGAACCTGCACGGACACCTTCTGGAGCGTCGCAGTGTCGCCGTCCGACGCCTACCTGCTCGTCGGTGGCCACTTCAAGTGCATCGGCCGCAAGCACAACCCGACCCGGGGCACGAACGTGTCCCGCTTCTCGCTGGCCGCCCTCGACCCGTCGACCGGGAACGTGCTTGCGTGGAAGGCCGACAAGTGCCGGTCGGTCGGGACCCGCGAGATCAGCTGGGTGAACGGCGGGGTGGCGGTCGGCTACGACTGCCCCTTCTTCGGCAACCACGAGTCGATCAACCCTGACCCGTCCCCGCAGGTGGCACGGGACCGGTTCGCGGTGCTGCCGCTCCCGTGAGCGCGCGGCCACCGCTCAGCCCGACCGCAGTGACCCGCCGACGGGCTGAGAGCGACCCGCCGGTCCAGACCACCTGGGCCCGACTGTCGGTGCGGCACAGGAAAGTGGCTCGCCACGGGAAGCGAGCCGTGCGCATCCTGGTTGTCGCGCGTGACGAGCCCACTGCCCGCTGACCTGTCCAATCCCCAGGAGTCCTCGTGCCCGAGCCTTCCAACCCCGCGTACGCCGCCTCGACCGACCGCGCCGCGGAGCCACCCGACCCGCGCCGGTGGTGGGCGCTCACCGTGCTCGCCGCCGCGCAGCTGATGATCGTGCTCGACGCTTCGATCGTGAACATCGCACTGCCCTCGGCCCAGACGGCCCTGAACATCAGCGACGCCAACCGGCAGTGGGTCGTCACCGCCTACACTCTGGCCTTCGGTGCCCTGCTGCTGTTCGGCGGCCGGATCGCGGACTACACCGGACGCAAGCGGACCTTCCTGGTCGGGCTCACCGGCTTCGCGGTCGCGTCCGCGATCGGGGGCCTGGCACCCAACCAGGAGATGCTGTTCGGTGCCCGTGCGCTGCAGGGTGCGTTCGCGGCCCTGATGGCCCCGGCGTCGCTGTCCCTGGTGACGGTGACCTTCACCGAGCCCCGCGAGCGGGCCAAGGCCTTCGGGGTGTTCGGAGCGCTGTCCGGCGGCGGCGCCGCGATCGGCCTGATCGTCGGCGGCGTCCTGACCGAGTACACCTCGTGGCGCTGGTGCCTGGGTGTCAACGTCCCCGTGGCGCTGATCGTCGCGGCCGCGGCGATCCCCCTCGTGCACGAGAGCAAGGCACACGGCGACACCCGCTACGACATCCCCGGCGTGCTGCTCGCGACGCTCGGGCTGTTCTCGCTGGTCTACGGCTTCACCGAGGCGGCCAAGGCCAAGAACCCCGGCAGTGCCTCCGACACCTCGGTCCAGGGCTGGACGGACCCGACGACGCTCACCTGGCTGGTCGCGGCGGTCGTGCTGCTCGTCGCCTTCGTGGTGTGGGAGAGCCGCAGCCGCAACCCGATGCTCCCGCTGCGGGTGGTGCTGGACCGCAACCGCGGGGGGTCCTACCTGGTGTTCCTCTTCGTCGGTGCCGGGCTGTTCGCGATGTTCTTGTTCCTGACCTACTACTTCCAGATCAACCTCGGATACAGCCCGCTCAAGTCCGGGTTCGCGTTCCTGCCGTTCAGCGGAGGCATCATCCTGACCGCCGGGGTGGTCGCCCAGCTGCTCCCCCGGCTCGGTCCCAAGGCCGTGATGGTCCCCGGTCTGGTGATGGCGGTCGCAGGCATGCTCCTGCTCACCCAGATCACCCAGACCACGCCCTACTGGACCCACGTGCTGCCCGCCGAGCTGCTGCTCAGCATCGGCCTCGCCGGCGTCTTCATCCCTGCCTCGAGCACCGCGCTGGTGGGGGTCGGCTCCCACGACGCCGGCGTCGCCAGCGCAGTGCTCAACACCTCGCAGCAGATCGGCGGCTCGCTCGGCATGGCGCTGCTCAACACCCTGTTCGCCGGCGCGGTGACGACCTACCTCGCGGACCACGCCCGCAGCACCGCGGACGCGAGGCGGCTGCTGCCCTCGGCGTTCCTGGACGGCTACCACGTGGCGTTCTTCTGGGGGGCGATGCTGCTCGCCGTCGCGCTCGTGGTGGCCCTGCTGGTGATCAACGCCCGCAAGGAGGACGTGCCCAACGACGCGGTTCCGGCCGGCTGACGAGCTGAGGTCCAGCGAGACTCACGCGAGGTGTGTACGTTGGAATCAATGTCGACCTGGGATGCAGTCACCGAGCAGCACGTGCGCCAGGCGATGGCGGCGTGACCGATGAGACGAGCGAGACCGACGAGACCGGGGAGCCGGTGGAGATCGGTCCGGAGGAGCTGCTGCTGCTGCGGGCGGCCGCCGCACGGGTGATGCTGCTCGACACGGCTCGGGTCTACGGCTCCTTCGTGACCTCCAAGGAGCTCGGCGCCTACATCTCGAAGGACGCCGGGGACACCACCCGTCAGCTCCTCCAGCACTGGATCGGTGGTGTCCTGCGTGCAGTCGCCGAGGAGTGCGCCTCTCTAGGCGAGCCGGTGCTGACCGCGCTGTGCGTCGATGCCTCCGGGAGCGTCGGCAAGGGCTACGCCGAGGCCGTCCTGGCCGCGCAGGGCGTCGCCCCCGACGACCCCGACCAGCATGCGGCGGAGGAGCGGCTGCGCTGCTACACGTTCTTCGGAGCGAACCTCCCGACCGGCGGCGGCTTCCCCTCGCTCACCCCCAAGCTGACCACCTCGAGGGCCCGTGCCAAGAAGGTGCAGCGCGAGGCCCGACCCCTCACGCTCTGCCCGACCTGCCAGCTGGTGGTGCCGCCGTCCGGGATCTGCGACAACTGCGACTGAGCGGTGGGGGCGCTAGCCCTGCAGCAGCTCCCGGACCAGGTGCAGGGCGAGCGTCACCGAGCGGGCCCGCACCTGGGCTCGTCCGCCGGGGATCACCGGCGCTCGGCTGATCCGGCGCTCCGCACCGGCGACGCAGAGGTGCACGAGCCCCACCGGCTTCTCGGTGCTGCCGCCGCCGGGACCGGCGATGCCGGTGATGCCGACACCGACGTCAGCGCCGAGCTCCCGGCGGGCACCCTCG
>JBDTXF010000108.1:0-8121 GCA_040006355.1 Nocardioidaceae bacterium
CGGGCGGAGACCCGCACCAGGTCCTCGTCGAGGACCGGCCCCTTGACCACCTCGGTGATCCGCTGCTCGACGAGCTCGGGGGTGAGGATGTGCAGGCCCGCCTCGACGTCGGCGGTGAGCTCCTCCACGACGCTCTCGACCTCCGTCGGAGTCAGGGTGCGCTGCAGGATGCCGAGCAGCGCGACGTAGTCCTGGGTCGGCACGCCTTCCGGGTAGCCCGCGCGCAGCCACCCCACCACCCGCTGCACCAGGCCGTCGGGGGCGGCGCCCACCGGGCTCACGCCTTGGGAACGATGGTCGGGAAGACGTGCTCGAAGCTGACCATCTTGCCGAAGCCCGCGGCCACGATCACGGTGATGCCGACCGCCACGGCGAGGGCGACCACCACGAAGCAGAGCACGCCCGCGACCCGGTAGCCGGCGCGCGGCCCGGGGGCGGGAACGGTGGTCGCGCCCACCCCGGCCGCGGAGAGCCGGACCCCGACGGCGAAGACGGCAGGGAGTCCGGCGCCGAGCACCAGCCCTGCGACCAGGACCTTCCAGGCGGCCTGCAGGAACAGATCGAGCATGACGGTCTCCTCAGACGTTCGCGGGCTCGCGGGTGGGCTGAGCATGGCCGGCCCACTCGTCGTTGACGTTGTCGGCCCCGACCGGTGTGCGCCGCGAGCGGGAGAACAGGTACGCCGCGAGGCCGACCAGCACCACGACGATCAGGACCCCTCCCCCGACGCCGCCGACGAGGTGACCCAGCCACCACATCGCGGCACCCACCAACGCGGCCGACGGGAGCGTGATGCACCAGGCCACGAGCATCCGGCCGGCCACCGCCCACCGCACCTGGGCGCCCGGGCGGCCGAGGCCGGTCCCGAGGATGGAGCCGGTGGCCACGTGGGTGGTGGACAGCGCGAAGCCGAGGTGGCTGGAGGCCAAGATCACCGCTGCGGACGCGCTCTCGGCGGCCATCCCCTGCGGGGAGCTGATCTCGACCAGGCCCTTGCCGAGGGTCCGGATGATCCGCCAGCCGCCGAGGTAGGTGCCGAGCGCGATCGCGGTCGCGCAGGACAGCTTGACCCAGAACGGGATCGAGGAGGTGTCGGTCCACTGCCCGCTGGCGATCAGGGCGAGCGTGATCACGCCCATCGTCTTCTGGGCGTCGTTGGTGCCGTGGGCGAGCGAGACCAGGGAGGCGGAGGCGATCTGCCCCCAGCGGAAGCCGGTCTCCTTGAAGCGGTCGGAGACGGCCGAGGTGATCTTGTAGATCATCCAGGTGCCGACCCCGGCGACGAGCGCAGCCAGCACCGGGGACATCAGCGCGGGCAGGATCACCTTGCCCACGACGCCGTCGAGCTTGGTGCCGTCACCGGTCCAGTTGACCCCCGAGAAGCCGAGGCCGGCGATGGTCGCGCCGATCAGGCCGCCGAACAGCGCGTGCGAGGAGCTCGAGGGCAGGCCGAGCAGCCAGGTCAGCAGGTTCCACACGATGCCGCCGACCAGCCCGGCGAGCACGATCATCAGGAGGTCGTGGCCGTGGTCGGCGAGGAAGCGGGACTGCGGGGCGCCGCTGTCGTCCTGGATGTGCACGACGGCGTTGGTGACGGTCAGCGCCACCTGGACGCTGAGGAACGCCCCGACCAGGTTGAGGACCGCGGACAGTGCCACGGCGACCTTGGGCTTCAGCGCACCGGTCGCGATGGACGTGGCCATCGCGTTCGCGGTGTCGTGGAAGCCGTTGGTGAAGTCGAAGGCGAGTGCAGTGCCGACGACCAGGACGAGGAGGATGACTTCAGGGCCCACGCTGGCGAGTCTGGGGGACGGGACCGTCCGGGCAACAGGCTCCCGGCGGCAGGTTCACCCACTGTTCACCGCCGAGGTGATCCGCCTCACTCCAGCACCGTCCAGGCGTCCTGCCGGGGGTCGTGCCGAGCCAGCCGGCGGACCCGGAACTCCTCCAGCCAGCCCTCCATCGGGAACCATCCCCAGCGGCGGTGGAAGCGGTTCGCGTTGCGGACGATGTCGTCGAGGTGCTCCACCGGCGGCCGCGAGACCGGGTGCCACTGGTGGTGTGCCGTCGCGCCGCCGACCCACCACAGCCGGCCGCCCGCAGCGGCCACCCGCTGCCCGAAGTCGGTGTCCTCGCCGCCGTAGCCGGTGTAGCCCTCGTCGAAGCCCCCGAAGCCCGCCCAGTCCTGCGCCCGCACCGCGAACGACAGCGACCAGAACAGCCGGGTGTCACGAGCCGCCTCGAGGTGCCCGGTGGGCGGCGCAGGACGGGCGGGGTGCGGCGGCGTGGCGAGCCGGGTCGCCTCGTCGTACGTCGAGCGGCCCGGTGGCAGCTGGGGAAGGTAGCCGACCGGACCGCTGAGCACGGCCCCGGGCCGCAGCCGCTCCGCGGCGGAGGCATAGGAGGACAGCAGGGCCTCGCTCGCGAGGCAGTCGACGTCGAGGAAGACCAGCAGGTCCGCCCCGCGCTGCAGCGCCTCCAGGGCACCGGTGTTGCGGGCCCGGCTCAGCGGCAGGTGCCCGGTGACCGGCACGTCGAGGACGCAGGTCCCGGCGTCGTCGCCGAAGGGTCCGGACGACACCACGTCGTGCACCTCGGGGTCGCCCATCGACACCACCACCACGAGGTCCGGGCGGAGGTCCCCGGTCGCCAGCGACAGCTGCTGGGCGCGCAGGTGGTCGTGGCGTCCCGACACGATGGTGACGACCGCGGTCCGCATCAGCCTGTCCCGACAGGTGAGAGACCAGCCGTCCCACCGAGCTGCTGCACGTGCGACACCAGAGCCGTCGCGGCGCGCTGGGCACCGTCGCCGCTGGTCCAGCGCCGCCACCCGTCGCCGCCGAGGTCCTGGGCGCGCTCCACCAGGGCGGGCCACCGGTCCGCGTCGGGCCACTCCATCAGGCCGACCGCGATCCCGGCCCGGTGCAGCGCCCGGACGGTGTGCGCCTGCTCGTCGAACGGACGCGGGGCCGCGACCAGGACCGCCGGCACCCGCGCGGCCCCGATCTCCGCCAGGGAGTTCTGGCCGCCGTGAGCGACCACCAGGTCGGCCCGCCCGAGGGCCGACCAGATCTCGTCCTGGGAGCGGACCGCGCCGGCACCGGCGACCTCCCACGTCCAGCCGGGCGTGGCGGCGCGCAGCCCCTCCAGCTGCACGTCCGTGGGCGCGCCGCCCCCGAATCCCCACAGCAGCAGCCCGCGCCGCCCGGCGCCGGTCCGGTCGGGGGCAGGTCGGTCGGGCACCGTCCGGTCGTCGAAGCGGCCGATCGCGCCGACGAAGTGGGTCTTGGCGGTCCACTCGGCCGGCCACCGCTCCACGCCGAGCCCGCGCGGCCAGGGTGCGAGCAGCGCGTCGGCGGCGTCGTACGCCGTGCGGTGCGGCCGGTCCGTGCGGGCCCCGGGCATCGCAGCGACCACGACGGGCGTGCCGGTCAGCCGGACCAGGAGCGTCACCTCGACGGACACGTCGACGACCACGAGCGTCGGCCGCTCCTGGGCCACCCACCGCACGATCTGCAGGCTCCGCTCCCGCAGGCCGTCGTCGTGGCGCGGCGCCCAGTGCAGGGTGCCTCCGGCGTCCGGGTCCGCGACCGCGCCGCCCTCGTCGTCGCGCGACAGCCGGACCCACGACAGCTCACAGCCGGCCGGTGGGCACAGCGAGCTGAGCACCGTGACGGGGACGTCCAGGTGCCGGGTCACCGAGAGCATCCGTCCCAGGTGCCCTCGGCCCTGGTGGTGCACGTAGTAGCCGATCATGCGGCTCGCAGCCCCCGGACGTCGTCATAGACCCGGAGGTAGGCGTCGAGCATGCTGTCGATCGAGCAGTGCCGCTCGGCGTGCCGACGCGCCGCCCTGCGGTCGAGCCGCTCCGTCTCGGGCAGCAGCCGGACCAGGCCCTCGACGGTCCAGTCGCGGGTGAGCCTCGCCGAGTCACTGGAGACCACCTCGGGCAGGCCGCCGCGCTCGAACCCCAGGACCGGCGTGCCGCAGGCCAGCGCCTCGGCCGCGACCAGGCCGTAGGGCTCGTCCCACGTGGGGGTGACCAGGCACAGCGCGCTGCGGCCGAGCAGGTCGGCGAGGTCGCGCTGGTGCAGGTGGCCGACGTAGTCGACCGCGGGGCCGAGCAGCGGCCGCACCACCTCGACCCAGTAGGCGGGGTCCGAGACCGGTCCGGCGAGGCGGAGCCGGCGACCCGTCGCGCGTGCCACCGCGACAGCGAGGTGCGGTGCCTTCTCGGGCGCGATCCGTCCCGACCACACGAGGTCCTCACCACCGGGGCCCTCCGGCCACTGGGCCACGTCGATGCCGTTGGGGATCACCCGCGGGACCGGCGCGATGGTCTCCCGCCAGGCCAGCGAGGTGTGCCGGCTGACCGCGACGAAGTGCTGCGAGGAGCGGTCGCTCAGCGCGACGGCCGGCTCCATCCAAGGCGTCGGGGGCGTGTGCAGGGTGGTCACCATCGGCATCGGGAGCGCGTCGGCCATCGCCACCGGCAGGTGGTGCAGGCTGTTGTTGTGCACCACGTCGACGTCGCAGCTGCGGGCCAGCTCCAGCATCAGCTGGAGGTAGGCGTGGTGCTGGCGCATCCAGTGCTCGGGCTGCATGGCGACGTCCTGGCGCGCGGTGTCGGTGAGCCGCAGCGGGGCGACGTCGAGCAGCCGGGCGTCGAGCGCCGGGTCGCTGCCCGGTCCGGCGAAGACCGTCACCTCGACCCCGCGCGAGCGCAGCCCGCGGACCAGGTTCCAGGTCAGTGACTGCATCCCGCCGGCGAAGGGCTCGCTGATCGGGAAGCGCGAGTCGGCGATCACCACCACGCGATCAGCCACGTGCGGCCTCGATGACGTCCTCATAGACCCTGCGGTGCGCGACGGCGAGCAGCTCGCGCTCCGTCGCCCGGAGGTCCGGGTCCGCGCGCCACGCGGGCCGCTCGGCGTGGGCACGGCGTACGCCGGCCTCGAGGTCCGCGGCGTCCAGGCCCTGCTCGTCGAGGTGGTAGGTCAGGCAGGGTCGCTGGTCACGGTAGAACCCGCAGTCAGCGGTGAGCACGGTGGTGCCGAGGTCGTAGCACGCCTCGAGCCACCCCGAGTGGGTCCCGAAGCGATAGGGCAGCACGGACAGGTCGAGGCCCTCGAAGTAGTCCCAGAGCTCGTCGTCGGTGAAGAAGTCGTGCACCGCGAGCTCGAAGAGGCCCCGTCGCTCCCCCGCGCGCAGGCGCTCGGCCAGCCCGGCGTCGTAGCGCGGGAAGCCGGGAGTGACGACGTCGGTGTGCACGTCGACGCGCAGCCGCGCGTCGGGCAGCGTCGCGACGACGCGGGCCAGCACGTCGAGCACCGGGCGGGCGTCCATGCTGGCGCGGAGGCTCTTGAGGTGCAGCCCGACGACGTAGTCGCCACGGACGGGTCGGGCGTGACGCATCCGCTCCTGCTCGACGACGTGGGGGTGCGGCAGGACGACCGCGTCGCGCCCCCAGCGGCGGGCGATCTCGGCGGCGGCGCCGTCGGTGAGGGTGACCACGGCGTCGGCGGCCGGCAACAGGACGTCGAGGTGCGCGTCGTGCAGGTCACGCTCGACGTGGTGCGGGTTGCGCAGGTCGTGGACGGTGTAGACCAGCGGGCGGCCGGTCGCGCGCAGCGCGGCGACGAGGTCGTCGAGCTGCTCGGGTGTCCTGGCGTCGAACCCGAAGTGGATGTGGAAGACGTCGAACTCGTCGGCGTGCTCGAGCGCGCGCGCCGCATCCAGCGCCGCCGGTGGCCACCACTGCGAGGCTGCCACGTCCGGGCTGACCTTCGGGTCCGGAAGACGGTGGACCCCGTCGTCGCCGAGCGCGCTGCCCAGGTGTCGGACATAGACGTGGCCGGACGGCACCGACAGCACCCGGATGGTGCCCGGAACCGGAGGTGCGAGCGCCCTGGTGCGAAGCTGACGAGAACTCAACAGAGCCCTTCCGGGTCGAGTGTCCCTCCCTGGGACGAGCTGGACACCGGGCTGCTGCAGCGTCGCCGTCGGGTACCCACCCGGGCGCTCCGCACACGCCGTGGCCGGGCGTCGGCGGCCGGGTGTGACAACGTCCGGACGGGGTACCACCGCTGAGTCACGTGAGGTCCAGACCCTGCCTACGTCATGGTCTGACCCCACGACCTCCCGCTGAAACCAACGGCGGGCGCGGTCCGTCCTCCTCTCGGTGGACGACTCACCCGAAGTCGTGTGCATCCATGAGCTCCTCCACCCTCAGCAGGACCCGTCCGGCGGGATCCGTCCCCGCTATCGCGCGACACCGTGACCGACCACGGGCCGCCTCGTCGGCCGCGCACCTGGCGCGCTCCGAGCGCACCGCCGCACTGCTCCTGAAGGCCCGCGACGCCGATCCCGAGGAACGTCAGCGACTGGTGGGCGAGGCGGTCACCGCGAACATGCCGATGGCTGCCGGGATCGCCTCCCGCTTCCGCACCAGGGGGATCGCGAGCGACGACCTGGAGCAGGTGGCCTACCTCGCGCTGGTCAAGGCTGCCCACGGCTTCGACCCCGAGGCCGGCCACGACTTCTCGTCCTACGCCGTCCCGACGATCCGCGGCGAGATCAAGCGGCACTTCCGGGACCGCGGCTGGACGGTGCGGCCGCCCCGTCGCATCCAGGAGCTGCAGGCCAGGATCACCGCCGGCGACGCCGTGCTCACCCAGTCCCTGGGCCGGTCCCCCCGCCCCTCCGAGATCGCTGCCCACCTCGGCGAGGCCGTCGAGGAGGTCGGCGAGGCCCTGGCGAGCGTCGGCTGCTTCACCCCCAGCTCCCTGGACCGGCCGGTCGGCGAGGACGGCTCGCTCACCGTCAGCGACCTGCTCGGCGGCGACGACTGCGGCCCCGCCGCCGTGGACGCGCGAGTCGTGCTCGCGCCCGTCGTACGCCGGCTGGGTGAGCGTGACCGCAGGATCCTGCTGCTGCGGTTCTTCCGCGGCTTGACCCAGCAGGAGATCGCCGAGGACATCGGCGTCACCCAGATGCAGGTGTCCCGTCTGCTGACCCGCATCCTGCGCACCCTGCGCAGCGAGCTGGGGGAGGCTTGATGAGGCTTCCGCATCCTCGCGGACCGCTGAGCACCCACGTGCTCGCCCTGCTGGCGGACGAGCCGGTGACCGGGTCGCCCGCCCCGGACTGGGCGGACCGGGTGGGCGGGACCGCCGACGTGCTGGGCGACGAGGACTTCCACCTCGCGCTCTGGATGCTCTTCGAGCTGCACTACCGCGGGTTCGAGGACGTGCCCGACCACGAGTGGGACCCGCACCTGATCGCGCTGCGCGGCCGGCTGACCGACCGCTTCGAGCGAGAGCTGCGACGGGTCACCGCCCAGGTGGTGGGTCACGCGCTTCTCGGCTCGGACGACCTCGGCGAGCAGATCGTCGAGGTGATCCATGCCGTCGAGGGGCCGAACCTGGCGGCCCACCTCCAGCGGCGGGCGAGCCGGGAGGAGGTCCTGGACTTCCTGGCGCAGCGCAGCCTCTACCACCTCAAGGAGTCCGACCCGCACGCGTTCGTGATGCCCCGCATCGACGGCCGCGCCAAGGTCGCGCTCGCCGAGCTGCAGTACGACGAGTTCGGTGCCGGCCGCCCGGACCGCCTGCACGCGCAGCTGTTCGCCGAGGCCCTGGAGAGCTGCGGGCTCGACCACCGCTACGGTGCGTACGTCGACCGGACCCCTGGTCACACGCTGGCGGTCAACAACGTGATGTCGCTGTTCGGGCTGAGCCGGCGGCTGCGTGGCGCAGCCCTGGGTCACCTCGCGGCCTTCGAGGCGACCAGCTCGGTGCCGTGCCGCCGGATCGCCGCCGGCATCGAGAGGGTCGGGCTGCCCGAGCCGGTTGCGGCGTACTTCCACGAGCACGTCGAGGCGGACGCCGCGCGCGAGCAGGTCGCCCTGCGCGACATCTGCGGTGGCCTGGTCGCCGACGAGCCGGGACTGCGGGCCGACGTGCTGTTCGGGGTGGCGGCCTGCCTGCACCTCGACGCGCTGGCGGCCCGAGGGCTCCTCGCGGCCTGGGACGACCAGGACCTGCTCACCCGCGTGCCCCTGGCGGTGGGCCGATGACCGGGGGACCGTGGCGGGCCCTGACCCGCACCGGGGAGCCGGTC
>JBDTXF010000109.1:0-8072 GCA_040006355.1 Nocardioidaceae bacterium
CGCGGGCATGACCTCAGCGTCGGTGGTTGAGCTGCTTCTCCAAGACATCCTGCAGCCGCTCGAGGGCAAGCGACAGTCCGGCATAGGTGTCCTCGCCGAGGGCCGCCCACCACTCCCGCTCCAGCCGGGACATGGTCTCCCTGATCACGCCCGTCGCGGCCCAGCCGCGGTCGGTGAGCCGGACCACCCGGGTGCGCCGGTCGTCGGGGTGCGACTCCCGGGTGATGTAGCCTCCCGCCTCGAGCTGATGGAGCAGGTGGTTCATCGCCTGCTTGGACGCGTTGGTGCGCGATGCCAGCACCCCCGGGCGCTGACCGTCCGGCCCCGGGTGCTGGAAGACCCCGAGGTGGGCGGGCAGCACGTCGTCGAACCCCGCGTCGCGCAGGGCCGTCATCACCTCGTGCCGGACGATCACCGCCGGCCGACGGAGGAGCGCGCCGACAGGCGGCAGCGACGGGTCAGTCGATTCGAGCATCAATTCTTGTCCCCCCGGACACCAGCATTTTGCCTCAGGCCCCCCGGCCTCAGGATGATTATGCCCCCAAACGACCAGTTAGTAACATCTTTGACTAGGTGGCCGGGTAAAGAAGTGCTCGGTCAGTGCGCAGCCGGGTCGTCCTGGTCGTCCGCGTGCACGTCGGCCGGGACCACCACCGGGCGCAACCGGGCCCAGGTCAAGAAGATCCCCGCCACCACGACCATCCCGATGCCGGCGTAGAGGTTGATGTTGACGCCGTCCGCCTTGGCGGCCTGCTCGGCGCTGCTCCCGATGATCCCGTAGATCACCAGGACCACGCCGTAGATCCCGATCAGCGCGGCGATGAAGTTGCGCATGTCGAAGGCGCCCGCGCGGTGCGCCTTCTCCCCTCCGGAGCCGTCACCGTGCCCGGAGCCGTCTGCCGCGGTGGAGTCGTGAGTGCTGGACATGTCGCTCTCCCTTACCAGAACAAGATGTTGAGGATGATGACGAGGACGAGTCCGACCCCGGCGAGCTTCGTCGGCTGCTGGTACCAGGACAGCACGCCCTCGCTGGCGTCGTGGAAGTCCGCCTTCGGGGTCAGCGAGTAGACCAGCCCCCGCAGCTCGGACTCCTCTCGCGGCTGGGTGACCATGGTGACCGCGACGCTGACCAGGATGTCGACCACGAACGCCGCGCCTGCCGCGACGAAGCTCGCGCCCTGGCCGCTCAGCGAGATGACGCCGATCGAGAGGCTGCCGAGCACCCCGGTGCCGAGGACGGCCACCACGATCGCCGCGAGCGTGCCCGAGACCAGACCCACCCAGCCGGCGGTCGCGGTCATCCGCTTCCAGAACATCCCGAGGATGAAGGTGGCGAACAGCGGGGCGTTGAAGAAGCCGAAGAGGGTCTGCAGGTAGTTCATGATGTTGGAGTACTGCGAGGCGAACAACGCCGTGCCGATGGCGATGAGCGTGGCTGCCAGCGTGGCCCATCGCCCGACGGCCAGGTAGTAGCCGTCGGCCTTGTCCTTCTTGACGTAGGTCTGCCACAGGTCGTAGGAGAAGACCGTGTTGAAGGCCGAGATGTTCGCCGCCATGCCGGCCATGAAGGACGCCAGCAGCCCGGCGATCGCGACGCCGAGCATGCCGTTGGGCAGCAGGTCGCGGATCAGGTAGATCAGCGAGTTGTTGTAGTCGAACTTCGCGCCGGAGGCCTTGGCGTTGGCCACCGAGGTGACCAGCACCCCGGCGATCATGCCGGGGAAGATCACGATGAAGGGGATGAACATCTTCGGGAAGGCGCCGATGATCGGTGCGCGCTGGGCGGCCGAGATCGAGCTCGAGGCCATCGCCCGCTGCACCTCGACGAAGTTCGTGGTCCAGTAGCCGAAGCTCAGCACGAAGCCGAGACCGAACACCAGGCCGATCACCGAGAGCACCGGGTTGTCGATGGCGGTGATGTTGGTGCCCGGCCAGGACGAGAGCTGGTCCGAGCCCCCCGCAGTGGCGGCGATCTTGTCCTTCAGCCCGCCGTAGCCGCCGACCTTGTGCAGCCCGACCACGGTCAGGGGCAGCAGCGCGGCCACGATCACGAAGAACTGGAGGACCTCGTTGTAGATCGCGGCCGACAGGCCGCCCAGGCTGGTGTAGGTGAGCACCACGATCGCGGCCGCCACCAGGGAGACGTAGAGGTTCCAGCCCAGGATCACCTCGACGATCTTGGCCAGCAGGTAGAGGTTGATGCCGGCGATCAGCAGCTGGGCGAGCGCGAAGCTCAAGGCGTTGACCAGGTGGGCGCCGGTGCCGAACCGCCGACGCATGAACTCGGGGACCGAGCGCACCTTGGAGCCGTAGTAGAAGGGCATCATGACGACGCCGAGGAACAGCATCGCCGGGACGGCGCCGATCCAGAAGTAGTGCACGGTCGGGATGCCGAACTGGGCGCCGTTGGCGGACATGCCGATGATCTCGACGGCGCCGAGGTTGGCGGAGATGAACGCCAGACCCGTCACCCAGGCAGGCAGGGAGCGCCCCGAGAGGAAGAAGTCGATGCTGCTGGACACCGCTCGCTTCGCGATCAGGCCGATGCCCAGAACGAAGACGAAGTAGGTCGCGATCAGCAGGTAGTCGACCCAGTTGGTGTCGAGTCGCAGCTGTGAGCTCGCGGCGAGGATCATCGTGCCTCCTAGAGGGCCCCGGGACTGAATCGTGACGCACGTTACTCCCATGCCTCGAGCAATTGCATGCAGCAAGCGGCGACGCGCACCGCGAGTCTGCGGTCCGGATCGCTAAGGTCGTGGATCGACCGCTCGTGCAATGTGCAGAAGGGGACCACTGATGACCTGGTTGGTGACCGGAGGTGCCGGCTACATCGGCGCGCACGTGGTGCGCGCCTTCGGCGAGAGCGGTCTGGACGCCGTGGTCGTCGACGACCTCTCCAGCGGCCACCGCCGGTTCGTGCCCGAGGGCGTGCCGTTCGTCGAGGGCAGCATCTTGGACACCCAGCTGGTGGTGCGCACGCTCAACGACCACGGTGTGGTCGGTGTCGTGCACGTGGCGGGCTACAAGTACGCCGGGGTCTCCGTGCAGCGTCCGCTGCACACCTACGACCAGAACGTCACGGGCACCCTCAGCGTCCTGCACGCGATGCAGGAGGCCGGGGTCGACAAGGTGGTGTTCTCCTCGAGCGCCGCGACCTACGGCACCCCGGACACCGAGACCGTCACCGAGCAGACCCCGGTCGGCCCGGAGTCGCCGTACGGCGAGTCCAAGCTGATCGGGGAGTGGCTGTTGCGCGACCAGGCCACCGCGACCGGTTTGCAGCACACCTCGATGCGCTACTTCAACGTGGTCGGCTCCGGCAGCACCGACGTCTACGACACCAGCCCGCACAACCTGTTCCCGCTGGTCATCGAGGCACTCCTCGACGGCCGCACGCCACGGATCAACGGGGTGGACTACCCGACACCGGACGGCACCTGCGTGCGCGACTACGTGCATGTCGCCGACCTCGCGGTCTCGCACGTCGCGGCGGCACGAGCGCTCGCCGACGGCCACCGGCTCGAGCCGGTCTACAACCTGGGCAGCGGCGAGGGCTTGTCGGTCCGGCAGATCATGGACTCGATGGCACGGGTCACCGGCATCGCGTTCGAGCCGGAGATCTCGGACCGTCGTCCGGGAGACCCGGCGCGCATCGTGGCCTCCGGAGAGCTTGCCGCCCGCGACCTGAGCTGGGAGATGCGGCACACCGTCGATGAGATGGTGGCCAGCGCGTGGCAGGCTCGCCAGGCACACCACCCCCAGGAGGAGACCCGATGACCGTTCTCGACATGTTCCGGCTCGACGGGAAGGTGGCCGTCGTGACCGGCGCGTCCTCGGGACTCGGGGTCGCCTTCGCCCAGGCGCTGGCCGAGGCGGGTGCCGACGTCGTGCTGGGCGCCCGCCGGGTCGACCGGCTCGCGGACACCCAGCGGCTGGTGGAGGCGACCGGCCGCCGTGCGCTCGCGGTGCAGACCGACGTCGCCGACCCCGACGCCTGCCAGGGGCTCGTCGACGCCGCCATGGAGACGTTCGGCAAGGTCGACGTGCTGGTCAACAACGCCGGTGTCGGCACGGCCGTCCCGGCGACCCGGGAGACCCCCGAGCAGTTCCGCCAGGTCGTCGAGGTGAACCTCAACGGGTGCTACTGGATGGCCCAGGCGTGCGGCCGGGTGATGGCGCCCGGCAGCAGCATCATCAACATCAGCAGCGTCCTGGGTCTGACCACCGGCGGACTGCCTCAGGCGGCGTACTCCGCGACGAAGGCGGGACTGATCGGGCTGACCCGCGACCTGGCCGCGCAGTGGACCGGACGCAAGGGCATCCGGGTGAACGCACTGGCGCCGGGCTTCTTCGCCTCGGAGATGACCGACACCTATCCCGAGGGCTACCTCGAGCAGGCGATGATGCGGGTCCCGGCCGGACGCAAGGGCGAGAGCGCCGAGCTCGCTGCGGCGCTGGTGTTCCTCGCGAGTGCTGCCGGCGGCTACGTGACGGGTCAGACCATCGCCGTCGACGGAGGCATGACCATCACCTGAGCCCGTCCTCCTCGCACGGGCGCAACGAGCCGGGATCCCTTTGCTCAGGCTCAGCATCTGCTGAGGAATAGGTGGGACACTTGGGGCATGAGCAGTCAGATGAACGTTCGCAACCTCAAGACCGGGCTCACTCTCGAGTTTCCCATGTCCCTGGGCGTCTACGACAAGTACGAGCAGGCCCAGAAGTCGGTGGACTTCCTGTCCGACCACGAGTTCCCGGTCGAGAACTGCATGATCGTCGGCACCGAGCTCAAGCAGGTCGAGCGGGTGACCGGCCGGCTGACGACCGGCCGGGTCGCGCTCGGCGGCCTGCTCTCGGGGATCTGGATGGGGCTGTTCGTCGGCCTGATCTTCTCGTTCTTCGGCACCGGCAGCGCGGTCGCGGTGATCTTCTCGACGATGGCCTTCGGTGCGCTGTTCGGGGTCACCTGGGCCATGATCGGATATGTCGCGACCCGCGGTCAGCGGGACTTCAGCTCGGTCAGCCGGATCGTGGCGACCCGCTACGAGGTGCTCGTCGAGCACAAGCTGGCCGCGAAGGGCCGGGAGCTGCTCACCCAGCTGCCCGGCCACACGGCATCGCAGCAGACCTTCTGATCAGCTGCCGCTGACCGCGTCCGCGAGCCTCGCCAAGGAGCCCTCCAGCTGCTCCTCGCTGACCAGGGGGAACGTCACCTTCGAGAGCAGGTCCGGGTCGGTGACCTTGGACCAGTCGTAGGTCAGGGACACGTCGGTGGTGTCCGCGGACCCGGCCTTGAGCTCCCAGAGCCACTCCCATCCCGGCGGCTCGGTGCCGGCCGGCGCGGTCTTCCAGGCGATCAGCTTGTCGGCGTCGAAGCCGCTGATGTGGTTGTCGGTCTGGTAGTCGCCACCCATGTGGTCCCCGGACATGTTCATCCGGAAGTTCTGGCCCACCCGCGTGATGCGGTCGCCGTGGTCGAGACCCCGGACGAAGCCGGAGCCGTCGAGCTCGGTGTGCCGGTGCGGGTTGGACAGGACGTCGAAGATCTCCTTGGCGGACGAGGGGATCTCGCGCTGGACAGTGATCGATCCGTTGTTCGACATACCTGACCGCTACCCGATAGGGACGGAGCTACACCTCGGGAGACGCGAAAGGCCGGCTCCCGAAGGAACCGGCCCTTGTGTCGGTGGAGCTGAGGGGATTCGAACCCCTGACCCCCTCCATGCCATGGAGGTGCGCTACCAGCTGCGCCACAGCCCCGCCACCCCGACGAACTCCAGGGCAACTCGGGAATCCTAGCCAACGTGCTCCGCGGATGCGAAATCGGGTCAGAGGTCCGTGAGCCCGCCACCCGACGGCCCCGCCTGCCGGTTGTAGGCCACCAGACGGACCCGACCGCCGGGCTCGACCTCCGTGAGCACCGCCCAGCCGCAGTTCTCCAGGCCCTGGAACGTGGTGCTCAGCGGCTCCGGCCAGCCCAGCAGCCCAGCCAGCCCTACCTTGAGCGAGGCACCGTGCGTGACGACCACGCCGGCCTCCCCCGGTGCCAGCGCGGCGAAGCACTCGAGCAGCGCCGGCAGCAGCCGTTCCGCGACGTCGACGGTGCTCTCCGCGCCCTCGAGCTGCGGCATGCCGTGGCCCGCCGACCAGGTGGCCGCGGCGTCGGGGAACGCCTCGAAGAACTCCGGCATGGTCAGGCCCTGCCTGGCGCCGACGTCGAACTCGCGCAGCCGCGGGTCCTCCGTGGCCGAGAGCCCGGTCGCCTCCTCGACGTACGCACACGTCTGCCGGGCCCGCGCGAGGTCCGAGGTCCACAGGGCGGCCGGCTCCAGCGCCGCCATGTACGGCGCGACGGTGGAGGCCTGTGCGTGCCCGACCTCGTCGAGCTCGACGTCCGCGTGTCCCTGGGCGCGACCGACCTCGTTCCAGGCGGTGCGACCGTGCCTGAGCAGGACCAGCGTGCGTGCTCCGGTCACTGTCCCCGGCCGGAGGTGACCGTGTCGGGCAGCGTGATCAGCGGGCAGTCGCGCCAGAGCCGCTCGAGGGCGTAGAAGGACCGCTCCTCCTCGTGCTGGACGTGCACGACGATGTCGGCGTAGTCGATGAGCACCCAGCGGCCGTCGCGCTCCCCCTCGCGGCGCACCGGCTTGGCGCCGATCTCTCGCAGGGCGTCCTCGATGGCGTCGACGATGGACTTCACCTGGCGGTCGTTGGAGGCGGACGCGAGCAGGAACGCGTCGGTGATGACGAGCTGCTCGGAGACGTCGAAGGCCACGATGTTCTCGGCCTGCTTGTCCGAGGCCGCCTGGGCGGCGGTGCGCACGAGCTCGAGGGCCCGGTCGGTGGCGGTCATGCTGCGCTGCTCATGCGGGTGGTCCTAGCTTCGAGGTGGGCTTGTCGGGGGCGTAGAGGGCGTACTTGGTGATGTACTGCACGACCCCGTCGGGCACGAGGTACCACACCGGATCGCCCTTCATGCGGCGCTTGCGGCAGTCGGTGGACGAGATGGCCAGGGCCGGGATCTCCAGCAGCGTCACCTTGTCCGCGGGCATCCCGGTGATGGTGCTGCTGTCGACGGCGAAGCCGGGTCGGGTGCAGCCCACGAAGTGCGCAAGGTCGAAGAGGTCCTCGGCGTCGCGCCAGGTGAAGATGTCGCCGAGCGCGTCCGCGCCGGTGATGAAGTAGAGCTCCGCGTCGGGGAGCTCCCGGCGCAGGTCCCGCAGGGTGTCGATGGTGTACGTCGGACCGTCGCGGTCGATGTCCACCCGGGAGACCCAGAAGCGTGGGTTCGAAGCGGTGGCGATGACCGTCATCAGGTAGCGGTCCTCGGCCGGCGACACCTCGCGGGACTCCTTCTGCCACGGCTGGCCGGTCGGCACGAAGACGACCTCGTCGAGGTCGAAGAAGGACTGGACCTCGCTGGCCGCCACGAGGTGCCCGTGGTGGATCGGGTCGAAGGTGCCGCCCATGACCCCGACCCTGCGACGGGCCCCGGTCGCGGGGGCGCTGCCGTCACTCACGCGTCGTCGTCATCGTCGAGGTCAGGAGTGGTCGCGGCCGCCGCCGAAGGCCAGCAGGCCGCCCAGCAGCACCAGCAGCAGCACGAACACGCCGGCGCCGACGATCCACGGGTTGATGCCGCCGGTGGCATCGGCGGCGGCGAGGGAGAGCAGGGGCGTGATCGACATGGGCCGCACTCTATCGTGCTCTAGCGGGGCGGGATCGGCAGCCCGATGCGCCCGAGCCGCACCAGCGAGACGCTCTTCATGACCAGCAGGGCGGTCGCGATGGCGGCCCCCAGCCACACCCAACCGGTGACCAGCAGGAGCACCGCGAACAGCGAGGAGTTGACCGCCTTGCCGGGCTTGGACCAGTTCCACAGCCACAGCGGCCGGTCGATGACGTAGAAGTAGTTGGGGCTGCGCACCGGCCAGGCCAGGAAGGCCAGGGACAGGAAGCAGTCCACCACCATGAACTCGGCCAGGTAGATGAACACCGGGATCGCGAAATCCGGCTTCAGCCACACCAGCCCGAGGTAGAACGCGGCCGCGCAGAACCGGTCGGAGAGGATGTCG
>JBDTXF010000110.1:0-8071 GCA_040006355.1 Nocardioidaceae bacterium
GGTCGACCAGGCGACCCACCCGACGAACGCCGCACAGAACAGCAGCGCGAACACAGGCAGCCAGCTCACCGTCGGGGCGGTCCCGCTGATGCGGAGGCTGACCGGGCGGACCAGCCGGCCCAGGACCAGACCCGCGAGCGCGAAGCCCACCACCGCCCCCGCGCTCGTCGTACGCACGTGTCCGACGGGGTCCCGGCCCCGGTCGTCGGGGTCCTCGGGGTCCTGGTGCCCGGGACCGCCGGGACCGAGGGACGGGTCGCGGCTCACCGGTTGTGGCTCACGAGTGGGTCAGGCTCAGGTCGTCGCGCAGGGAGAGCGCCTGGTCAACGGTCTTCTCCAGCAGGTCGGCGACAGGTCCGGCGCCCGGCAGCTCGGCGTCCGGGTCGAGGTCGTGCCAGGGCGCCAGCACGAAGGCACGCTCGCGCGCCTTCGGGTGCGGCAGCACCAGCTCGTCGTCGTTGGCGCGCCGGTCGCCGACCGTGATCAGGTCCACGTCGAGGGTCCGCGGCGCACCGGCGTCAGTGGTCCGCTCCCGGCCGTAGGCGTCCTCGATCGCCAGCGCCCTCTCGAGCAGGGTCCGGGCCGAGAGCGTCGTGTCGAGGAGGACCACGGCGTTCAGGAAGTCCGCAGAGTCCTCCGGCGCGTCGACGGGTGCGGTCTCATAGACCGGGGACACCGCCGTCAGCCAGACCTCGGGGGTGTCGGCCAGGGAGTTGACCGCGCCCTGCAGGTTGTTGAGCCGCTCGCCGAGGTTGGAGCCGATCGACAGCACGCAGCGGCGGATCGGATGCATCTCACCGGTCAGCGTGTCGGTGTCCACGATGTTCGGGTTCGGGGTCTCAGTCACGGTCGGCTCCGGTCTTGGATCGGTCAATCGTCAAGGTCACGTCGGCGAACGTCGCCTCGATCGGGGCGGACGGCTTGTGCACAGTCACCTCGGTCCGGCGGACCCTGGGATCCTCCAGCGCGACGTCGGCGATGCGCTGAGCCAGCCTCTCGATCAGGTCCACGGGGTCCGACTCGATCGCCTGCTTCACCTTCGCCACGAGGCTTCCGTAGTCCACGGTGTCGTGCAAGTCGTCGCTGCGTGCCGCCTCCCGGGTGTCGAGCGCCAGCACGACGTCGACCACGAAGACCTGTCCGTCGCGTCGTTCGGAGTCCAGCACCCCGTGGTGCCCGAACGCCTCGATCCCGTGCACGGCGAGCAGGTCCTCAGTCATCGTCATGCTCCGAGGCCGAGACTACCGGGGAGGCGTGGTGGATCCACAGCCGCCAGCCCTCAGGGGTGCGGACGAACACGTTGGTGGCCACGGCCGAGCCGCCACCGAAGGCGTCGGGCCCGGTGCGCTCGTCGCCGGTCAGGACGTTCTCGGTGCACGTCACCGAGGCGGTGCCGTCCTGGAGGCCGACCTCGACGTCGGTGAGGAAGAACTGGATGTAGGGGGTGTGGGCCATCACCAGCGCCCACGACCGGTTGATCGGACCGGCGCCCCGCACGGGTGCCGCGCCCGGGTGGACGCACACGGTGTCCGGGGCCTGGAGCCAGAGGTCCTGCATGGTGTCGAGGTCCGCACTCTCGATCGCCTCGTAGAACACCGTGTTGAGCCGCGTCACGGCCCGGCGCACGTCCTCCTCGCTCTCGCGGGGCTCAGCCACCGCGTCCCCCGGCGGTGGGTGCGGCGGCCCAGCGGACTGCCACCCGCACCGCGTCGAGGGTCGCCCGCACGGCGTGCGTGCGGATGCACCAGGCACCAGCTGCCGCGGCCAGGGCGGAGGTGGCCGTGGTGGCGTCCTCGCGCAGCTCGGGTGGCCGCGGCTCACCGGAGTCCTCGGCCAGCAGTGCGCCGAGGAAGCGCTTGCGGCTGGTGGCGATCAGCACGGGGTGCCCGAGCCCGTGCAGCCGCTCCATGCCCGCGAGCACGTCCCAGTTCTGGTCGGCGGTCTTGGAGAATCCGATGCCCGGGTCGATCGCGATCCGGCCCGGCTCGACCCCCGCCGCGACGGCGAGGGTGAGCTGCTCCCCCAGCTCGGTCATCACGTCGTCCACCACGTCGACGTAGCCCGTGTGCCGCTCCATCTCCCGGGAGTGGGCGCGCCAGTGCATCAGGACGTACGGCGTCCCGAGCCGGGCCACCACCCCCAGCATCTCGGGGTCGGCGCGGCCGCCGGAGACGTCGTTCACTAGCACCGCACCGGCGCGCACCGCATCCTCGGCGACGGCGGCCCGCATGGTGTCCACCGACACGGCCGCCCCTTCGGCGGCCAGCGCGGCCACCACTGGCACCACCCGGTCGACCTCCTGCTGCAGGCTCGGCCGGACCGCTCCGGGTCGTGTCGACTCCCCGCCCACGTCGACCAGGTCGGCGCCCGCTGCGACCAGCTGCCGGCCGTGCTCGAGGGCCAGCGCCGGGTCGAGGTAGCGGCCACCGTCGGAGAACGAGTCCGGTGTCACGTTGAGGACGCCCATCACCAGCGGCCGGTCGGGACGCGGCAGCCCCTCGACGTAGCGGGGTGGGCGGCTGAACATGCCGCGACACTACCGCCCGGCGGCCGGGCACCTGCGAGGCCGTTCCCGCTTCCGGTAGTTTGACCGGCAGCAGCCCTGACCGCTCGAGGCAAAGGTGAGAGATGACCCAGAACGACGCCCAGGAGACCGTGGAGCTGGTCTCCAGCTATGCGCGCCGCTCCGGAGGGGACCTGACGCTGGTCGTCCGGCTCCCGGAGCTGGACCAGGTCAGCGAGCCCGACGTCGAGGTGCTGCTCCGGGGCCGTCGCGGCCGGGTCCGGATCACCGGGACGCTGAGCCAGGAGCCAGGCCGCCCGGGTTCCCTGCTGCGCGCCAGCGCGCCCCTGCGCACGGTGCGCCCCGACGTCTACCGCCTCTCGATGCGCCCGGCCTCCGGTGGCGACTTCCGCCGGCTCCAGACCCGGTTGCTCACCAGCCGCAAGGTGCCCGTCGCACTGCTCCCCGGCCCGACGCCGCGGACCCGGATGCAGCCCCCGCGTCCCCCCGCCGCCGCGCCCAGCGCTCGCCCCCCGGTCGTCCGCCAGGCCGCGACCCTCGTCGACAAGGCGCTGAGCCGGCTCCCCGAGGAGCGTGCTGCGCGCTACCGCTCGGGGCTCGGCAAGGTCGCCCGCCGGGTCCTGCCCGGCGGGTAGGGCGGAGCCGCCCCGGCGCCTCAGGCGTGGGTGACGGTGCCGATCAGTCCCGCGTCATCGAGCACCTTGCGGAGGGCGGGGCGGGCGGTGGCGTCCGGCTGGGAGCGCAGCTCGCGCAGCCGTGCCCAGATCGGCAGCGACACCAGCTCCTCGGGAGTGACCGAGCGGGTCCGGCCGAGGATCTCGGTCGGCACGCTCTGCGGGTCGGGCGAGACGTAGTCCTCGACGATGTCGTCGTAGGAGTCGGCCAGCACCGTCGACGAGGCGTCCGGAAGCAGCAGCACCATCGTGCCGGTGGGCTGGGTGTCCACCTCCAGGCAGACCAGGTCAGGCCGCAGGGCCCGCAGCGTCGGGATCAGCTTGAAGACGTCTCCGGCCCAGGCGTGGCCAGCCAGTCCCGCGGCGTCCCGGTCGCGGGCGGCCTCGTTGTCACTGCGCGGCAGCATGTCGTCGACCACGATGACGCTGCCTGCGGAGGTGTAGCGCTCGGTGTTGATGACGTCGCGCAGGGCGTACTCCGAGAGGTGCATCCCGTCGATGAAGGCGAGGTCGACGACGGGCTCGTCGAGGTGCGCGAAGGGGTGCTTGCGGGCGAAGAACTCGTCGCTGGTCGTGCGCACCAGGTGCACGTCGCACCTGATCTCCCGGGAGATCTTGAAGAACGGGTCGACTGCCACCGACCTGGTGCGCGAGTAGGTCAGGCTCATCCCGATGTGGACGCCGATCTCGAAGTACGACCGCGGCTCCAGCAGGTCGTGCAGGCTCTTCAGCATCTCGTGGCGCAGCAAGGGTGGGCCTCTCCATCGGTCTCCGGTCGGGCGACGCTATCAGAGCGACTCGAGCACCTCGCGCAGGAAGACTCCCTCGGCCTCGAAGTCGAACCGGAAGCCCGCGTAGCGCGGGTCCGGGCCGCGGACCTCCTCGGCGTCGGGCCGGCTCCAGACGAAGTCCAGCTGGTGACCGAGCACCGCGCAGATCATGTACTCGTTGCGCGCCGGGTAGGACGTGGGGCTCAAGATGACCAGGTGCCGGGGGGTCACCGAGAAGCAGGAGGTGAACAGGGCACTGCCCGCGAAGCCGGCGATCACCTCGGCCTCCCGGAAGGTCCGCGCCTGCTCGGCGAAGGTCAGCTCCTCGGGGTAGGTCACCACGAAGCCGTAGGACTCGAAGAACGCCTCCACCTCGTCGAGGTTGTGACACGCCCGTCGGGAGAGCCTGCGCGAGCAGAAGATCCGGCGGGCATAGGCGTACTCCGGGGCGCTCTCGACGAGCCGGTCGCCGATGCCCTTCCAGACCTCCGCGAGCCCGGGGTGCACGTGGGTCGGCATCGAGAACATCGGGCTGGCGGCCATCAGGTGCTCGACCTGCACCGGCGCGTCGTAGAGCACGATGTCGGAGCGGCTCAGGCCCGCCGCCTCGAAGATGCCGATCTCGAACTCCATCAGCTCGTGCTCCTGGGAGCGACGACGCGACACCAGCCCCCGCAGTCCCGGGGCCAGGCGCTGGGCCTCCTCCAGGGCCCACAGCCGTGACATCTGCTCGGTCATCGCGTGCCCGAAGTGCCCGGTCCACTCGCTGTCGAGATGGAAGTAGGTGCCCGTCAGCGGCCGCGCCTTCTTCAGTCCGGCCGGCACGTCGGCGAAGCGGGGTCCGGCGTCCTCGAGGTAGCGGTGCACCAGGCGTGGGGCGGCGTTGTAGCGGAACGAGTCGGGGGCGAGCACGGCGCGCTGCACCACGATCTGGCGCGGCAGGCAGACGACGTCGTGGTACTCCCGCAGGGACATGGCGGGCACGGAGTAGGCCGCCGGCATCCGGGCGTCGCGCACCTCGGTGTTCTCCCGCAGCACGCACAGCGAGGTGAACTCCTGCTCCGGCAGCCGGGCGTGCACCACGCCTGCCTCGCTCCCCCGGAGCTCCAGGACGGTGTCCATCTCGTCCTCGCGCAGCTTGGCGAGCCGGCTGTCCCGGTTGAGCACGGTCAGGTGGCCGGGCCCGAAGCGCAGGCCGGAGACACCCGCTGCCAGGGCGCGACGGTCCCGCTCCTCGCGCGAACCGCCCTCGGGAGCGGGTGGGGCGCTCAGCGCGTCGGTGACGAGCGTCCACGGGTCCACGTCGGCGCTCCGCGAGCCGTCCCCCCGGCTGAGGGGCAGCCGCACCAGGAGCGCGCCACCGGACCTGAGGTGGAACAGCACGTCCTTGAGCGTTCCGACGTCCTGGGCCTCGCGGGCGGCGTCGTCGACGATCGCGTCCAGGCGGCCGGCGGCGGCCAGCCGGGCGTGCAGGCCGCTGGCATCGAGGCCGGACACGTCCACGACGTCGACAACGGCCCGCGGGTAGGTGCCGGTCAGGACGGCCCGCCAGTCCCGACCCGGCCCGTCGACGAGGACCGCCACCTTGGGGGGTCGTCGCTCATGCAGCACTCCGCCCAGGTCACGGAGCAGGGCCGCGGTGGCCACGTCGACCTCCCAGCCGCCACGCCGGGCGGACCCGACCAGCCCCGGGGGCCGGCGTGGCGCCGGCGGGGCGGGCTTCTGGGACGCGGGGACGGCGGCGGAGCCGAGCGCGTGCCGCACCGATCGGACCTTCGCCCTCAGGCGTGCCTTCACCGCTGCGACCCTCCGCCCTCGACGACCACCAGGCGGTGGCAGTGCACCGCCACCACGGAGACGACCGGCCGCGCGGACCGGACGGGCACGGGGCCGACGGCGAGGGTGCGGGCGGGGTGGGTGCGGGCGGGGTGTGGCAAGGCTCTCCTGGGGTCAGGACCTGCGGCGGTCACCGCGCCAGGATATCGAACCCGAGACCCGCGAGGGGGTCAGCGGCGCGACATGATCAGGCTCATCGCCTCGGAGCGGGTCGCTGCGTTGTGCATCGTCCCGCGCACCGCCGAGGTGACCGTCTTCGAGCCCGGCTTGTGCACGCCGCGCATGGTCATGCACAGGTGCTCCGCCTCGATCACCACGATGGCGCCACGCGCTTCGAGGATGTCGATCATCGCGTCGGCGACCTGCGTGGTGAGCCGCTCCTGTACCTGCGGCCGCTTGGCGTAGACGTCGACGAGGCGGGCCAGCTTGGAGAGACCGGTGATCCGGCCGTTCTCGTTGGGGATGTAGCCGATGTGGGCGACCCCCGTGAACGGGACCAGATGGTGCTCGCACATCGACCACAGCTCGATGTCCTTGACCAGGATCATCTCGTCGTGACCGGCGTCGAAGGTCGTGGTCAGCACGTCCTCGGCACCCATGCGCATGCCGGCCAGCAGCTCGGCGTAGGCCCGGGCGACCCGGCCAGGGGTCTCCCGCAGTCCCTCCCGGTCCGGGTCCTCGCCCACCGCGATCAGCAGCTCGCGCACGGCCGCCTCGGCACGCGGATGGTCGAAGGCCGGGATCTCGGGTCGGGGCTCCTGGGTGATCCGGTCCACAGCCATCACCGCGGGCTCAGCCCTCGGAGCGGATGCTCGGGTCGCCGTGGACGTCGCCGCCGCCACCGGGCGGCGTCAGGATGACCGCGCCCTGCGCCTCCGGGGCGTGCCCGTTCGAGGCAGCCTTGGGGACGACGACCGGCGGGATGCTCGACGGCTCACGGGTCGGGGAGCCGGTCCACGCCGGCCGGGCCGGCCGCCGACGCAGCGGCTCGAAGACCTTGGCGATCTGCGCCTTGTCGAGCGTCTCCTTCTCGAGCAGCTCGATGACCAGGGAGTCCAGCACGTCACGGTTCTCGACCAGGATGTCGAAGGCCTCCTGGTGCGCGTTGGCGAGCAGCTGCTTGGTCTCGGAGTCGACCACCGCAGCGACGTCCTCGGAGTAGTTGCGCTGGTGACCCAGGTCGCGGCCCAGGAACGGCTCGGAGTTGTTGTCCCCGAGCTTGATCGCGCCGAGCCGCTCGGTCATGCCGTACTCGGTCACCATGGCCCGGGCCACCGAGGTGGCCTTGTCGATGTCGTTGCCGGCGCCGGTGGTCGGGTCGTGGAAGACCATCTCCTCCGCCGCCCGCCCGCCGAGCATGTAGGCCAGCTTGTCGAGCAGCTCCGAACGGGTCTGGGAGTACTTGTCCTCGTCGGGCAGCACCATCGTGTAGCCCAGCGCCCGCCCGCGAGGCAGGATCGTCACCTTGTGCACCGGGTCGGTGCCCGGCAGCGCAGCGGCAACCAAGGCATGTCCGCCCTCGTGGTAGGCGGTGATGAGCTTCTCCTTCTGGCTCATCAGCCGGCTGCTGCGCTGCGGACCCGCGATGACACGGTCGATGGCCTCGTCGAGCACCTCGTTGTCGACCATCTTGAGGTTCTTGCGAGCGGTCAGCAGGGCAGCCTCGTTGAGCACGTTCGCGAGGTCGGCGCCGGTGAACCCGGGGGTGCGGCGAGCCACGCTCAGCAGGTCCACGCCGGGCGCCATCGGCTTGCCTCGTGCGTGCACCTGCAGGATCTGGTGACGGCCGGCGAGGTCGGGCGCGTCGACGCCGATCTGCCGGTCGAAGCGCCCCGGCCGCAGCAGGGCCGGGTCGAGGATGTCGGGACGGTTGGTCGCCGCGATCAGGATCACTCCGCCGCGCACGTCGAAGCCGTCCATCTCCACGAGCAGCTGGTTGAGGGTCTGCTCGCGCTCGTCGTGCCCGCCGCCCATGCCGGCCCCGCGGTGCCGTCCGACGGCGTCGATCTCGTCGATGAAGACGATGGCAGGCGCGTTCTCCTTGGCCTGCTCGAACAGGTCGCGCACCCGGGAGGCGCCGACGCCGACGAACATCTCGACGAAGTCCGAGCCGGAGATCGAGTAGAAGGGCACGCCCGCCTCGCCCGCGACCGCACGGGCCAGCAGGGTCTTCCCGGTGCCGGGCGGGCCGTAGAGCAGTACGCCCTTGGGGATCTTGGCGCCGACGGCCTGGAACTTGGCGGGCTCCTGGAGGAACTCCTTGATCT
>JBDTXF010000111.1:0-8070 GCA_040006355.1 Nocardioidaceae bacterium
CAGCTCGGTGACCGAGTCGCTCTTGTCCCAGGTGCCGTTGAGCTCGGCGCCGTTGCCGCTGGCGACGTAGATCTTGTCCCCGACCGGCCCGCGGACCGCGCCGGGCGTGGACCACATGCCCGCCTCGCGCGCCGTCGGGACGGCGTAGCTCGTCGTGGCGCCGGTGCCGCTGGTGGGCACCGATGTGACGTAGCCGACGTAGTTGGAGCAGTCGCCGGCCAGTCCGCCGAAGGTGGTGATCACCCGGCCGCCCTGGACCAGGAGCGCGGAGCGCTGCTGCTCGGCCAGCTTGTTGCGGTTGGTCTGGGTGTCCAGGTTGCGGTGCCAGCGCCCGGCCCCGGTGCGCGGGTCGAGCGCCCACAGCGTGTGCGCGCCCCCGGTGGTCTCCGCGACCACGAACACCGACCCGGTCGGGCCGTCGTAGGCCGGGGTGCTGGTGACGCCGAGGGGGTCGATGTTGCCGCACGGGAGACCGCTCAGCGGCTGGGGCGTGCCGAGCCGGGCCCTCCACCTGGTCGCACCGGTGCGGGCGTTGAGGCCGTAGACGTAGTTGCGCTCGGTGGCCACGATCATCGTGGTCCCGACGACCAGCGGCTCGCCGTACACCGCCCCGGGCAGGGACCGGTTCCACACCCGGCGCAGCGGCCCCTTGGGTGCCGCCTGGGTGGCCCGGCCGTTGCGGTAGTTGGTGCGGTGGTAGGTCGGCCAGTCGGTCAGCGCGGTGCTGGACCGGTGGCTGCTGCCCGCCCTGGGGGCGGTGGCGGCGATCTCGCTGACCGACGTCGTGGTCCCGCTCTCGGGGGTGCTGCTGCCGCCGCACGCGGCCAGGGTGATGAGCGGCAGGACGGCGAGCAGGGGGATCCCGAGATGACGACGCATGCACCGAGCATGCGCCTGTCGACCCAGCCACGCCAGGAAACCACCGACGGCACCTCGGGCGTGCGGGATGTGGGCATGCGAGGGTTGCCCCATGGCCCTTGCAACGCGTCCCGCCGGCTGGTGGAGGTCGGCCGTGGTCTACCAGGTCTATCCACGCTCCTTCGCCGACACCGACGGCGACGGGATAGGGGACATCCCGGGGATCACCAGCCACCTGGGCTACCTCGCGCTGCTGGGCGTCGACGTGATCTGGCTCTCCCCGGTCTATGCCTCGCCGATGGACGACAACGGCTACGACATCAGCGACTACCAGGACGTCGACCCGCTGTTCGGCACCCTGGCCGACCTCGACGCGCTGGTCGCCGAGGCGCACGAGCGCGGCATCGCACTGATGATGGACCTGGTCGTCAACCACACCTCCGACGAGCACCCGTGGTTCACCGAGTCCCGCGACCCGACGTCGCCCAAGCGGGACTGGTACTGGTGGCGTCCGGCTCGCGACGGCCTCGACGGCGGCACCGAGGGGGCCGAGCCGACCAACTGGGAGTCGGCGTTCTCCGGCCCCGCGTGGGAGTACGACGAGCGCAGCGGCGAGTACTACCTGCACCTGTTCAGCCGCAAGCAGCCCGACCTCAACTGGGAGAACCCCGAGGTCCGCGAGGCGGTCTACGCGATGATGCGGTGGTGGGTCGAGCGCGGTGTCGACGGCTTCCGGATGGACGTCGTCAACCTGATCTCGAAGCCCGCGGAGCTCCGCGACGGCGTCGTCCCCGAGGGGCGGCTGCTGGCGCCCAGCTTCCACGAGGTGGCCAACGGTCATCGGCTGCACGAGTTCCTCCAGGAGATGAACCGCGAGGTGGGGCTGTCCAGGGACCGGCTGCTCACCGTCGGTGAGATGCCGGGGAGCACGCTCGAGCTCGCGGGCGAGGTCACCGACCCGGCCCGCGCAGAGCTGGACATGGTCTTCACCTTCGAGCACGTCGGCCTCGACCAGCAGCCGGACGGCTCCAAGTGGGACCTCGCCGAGCTCCCGCTGCCGGTGCTCAAGGCCAACCTGGAGACCTGGCAGCGCGGTCTGGCGGAGACCGGCTGGAACTCGCTCTACTGGGACAACCACGACCAGCCGCGGGCGGTGTCCCGGTTCGGCGACGACAGCCCCGAGCACCGGGTGGCCTCGGCCAAGACGCTGGCGACGGTGCTGCACCTGCACCGCGGGACGCCCTACGTCTACCAGGGGGAGGAGCTGGGCATGACGAACAGCCCTTTCACCGACATCTCCGGCTACCGCGACCTCGAGGCGCTCAACTACCATCGCGACGCACTGGAGCAGGGCCTCACGTCCGAGACGGTCCTCGCGTCCCTGGCGGCCAAGGGCCGGGACCACGCCCGGACCCCGATGCAGTGGGACGACTCCGAGCACGCGGGCTTCACCGACGCCGAGCCCTGGCTGCCGGCCAACCCGGACAAGGACGTCGTGAACGCGGCGGCCGCCGTCGCCGACCCGGAGTCGGTGTTCCACCACTACCGGCGGCTCATCGCGCTGCGGCATGCGTGGCCCGTGGTGGTCGACGGCGCCTTCGAGCTGCTGCTCCCCGAGGACGAGCAGGTCTGGGCGTTCACCCGGACGACCGACGACGAGACCCTGCTCGTGCTCGCCAACTGCTCCTCGGCGCCTGCGATGCTCGCACCCCACGCCGTACCCGACCTCGCGGACGCGACGCTCGTGCTCACCACCCACGCGGTGGGAGCCGGCCTCGGTCTGCGGCCGTGGGAGTCGCGGGTCTATGCGATGACCACGTCCTGACCCTCTGGCCGTCGCTGCAGCGGAAGGATCAGCGGGACCTCCACCGGGCCGCCTGAGGCGAGCATCAGGTCCATGTCCAGGGTCGTCACCGGGCGGGCGAAGAAGAAGCCCTGGGCGAAGTCCGCACCGACCTCCACCGCCGCCGAGTGGTGCTCGGGAGTCTCGACGCCCTCGATCACCACCACCAGGTCGAGCGCGTGGGCGAGGTCGGTGATGGCAGCGATGATCGCTCCGCTCTTGGACTCGCCGCCGCTGGTGGCGATGAACTCCCGGTCGATCTTGACGATGTCGATGGGCAGCCGGTTGAGGTAGCTCAGCGAGGAGTAGCCGGTGCCGAAGTCGTCCAGCGCGATCCGGACGCCCAGCCTCTTCACCTCGGTGAGCACCTGGCGGGCGCGTTCGGGGTCCTCGATCAGGATCGTCTCGGTGACCTCGATGACCAGGCTCTCGGCCTGCATGCCCGTGCGGTCCAGGGCGGCCTCGACCTCTGAGGTGAAGCGGGGGGACATCAGCTGGTGCGTGGAGACGTTGACCGAGAGGTCGAAGGAGGCCGACGGGTGCTCCTGCTGCCAGCGCACCCGGTCCCGGCAGCTGCGGTCCAGCACCCAACCGCCGACGTCCCCGATGACCCCGGTCCGCTCGGCGACCGCGCCGGCGGCCAGCGCCGGGATCGGCCCCTCGTGGGGGTGGGTCCACCGCAGCAGCACCTCGACACCGGTCATGCCGCCGTCGCTGCACCGCACGATCGGCTGGTAGGCGACGTCGAGACCCTCGTGGGCGAGCGTCTCGCGCAGGTCGCGGCCGAGCGAGGCGCTGCGCGACCTGGTCGGCTCCTCCTCGCGGGCACGGCTGACCTTGTCGACCCCGGACTCACGCTTGACGTCGTACATCGCGCGGTCGGCCTGGGACACCATCGCCTGGGAGATCTCGTCTCCCGGCGCCGCGTAGGCCACTCCCACGCTCGCCGACACGGTCACCTCGACGTCGTCGATCTCGAAGGGTGCGACGAAGCTCAGCCGCACCCGATCGGCGATCACGTCGACGTCGTTGTGGTCGTTGAGGCTCTCGCAGAGCAGCACGAACTCGTCGCCGTAGACGCGGGCCAGGGTGTCACCGGGACGCACCACCTTCGAGAGCCGCTCCCCGACCGCGCGCAGCAGCTTGTCACCCGCCTCGTGCCCGTAGGTGTCGTTGACCCGCTTGAACCGGTCGAGGTCGATGAACAGGACCGCCGCAGGTGCATGGGTGCGCTCACCGCGCCGGCCCGCATGCTCGATCCGCTGCAGCAGGAGGGTCCGGTTCGGCAGCCCGGTCAGCGAGTCGTGGGTGGCCATGTGGAGCATCTGTTCCGAGCTGCTGACGGCCGCCTGGCGGGCCCGCGCGTTGAGGATGTAGGCGGCCGCGACGTCGGCCAGCGTCTGGGCCGCGTCCGTGGCCGCCGGGCTGAGGCTCCCAGGCTCGTCGCGATAGAGGTCGAGCGCCCCCAGCCGCGTCTCGCCGTGGTTCATCGGGAAGGTGAACACCGCCACCAGGCCGGCATCGACGGCGGCCGGGGCGAACCGGGGGAACCGTTCCTCCCGTCGCAGGTCCGGGGAGGACACCGCCTCGCCCGTGGTGTAGGCGAGGATGCAGGGGCCCTCCTCGAGCCGGCTCTGCAGCCGCTCGAACCGCAGGGCGGCCGGGTCCGAGGCGGCCACCTGGTGCGGCTCCTGGGCGGGGTCGATCAGGGTCACACCCGCCGCGGTCACCGGGAGGATCCCGACGATCTGGTGCACCAGGTGGTCCAGGATCGAGCCGATCGAGAAGTCGGTGGCCAGCGTGAAGGCGAACTCGCTGAGCACCGACGACAGCTTCACGTCGTCGATCATCTGGATGTCTCCTCGTCGATGGTGCTCCCGCGAGGTCAGGACGGGGGTAAACGTTCCTGTCACCCTACCGCTCGCGGGAGAGGGCGGTACAGGTGGTGGTCGTCGTCCCCGGGTCGGTCTCGCCGGCCCGTCTGGACCCCTCCCGTAGAATGTCATGGGCCCGTCTCCGGACGGAGCCTTTCTTCCTGTCCCGACGACCGCTGGAACGACCTTGTCAGAGCCTGCACGGCACGCCGACCCGAAGCGCAAGCACCGGGTCCTCAAGGCTGTCGCCATCTCCGTGGCCCTGGTCCTCGTCGTGGTGGGCGCGGGCGGGTTCTTCCTCTACCGGCACCTCGACCAGAACATCACCTCGCTCGACGTGAACTCGGCCCTCGGGACCGATCGGCCCACGGAGGCGCCGCAGCCGAAGAACGAGCCGAACCGGCCGCTCAACGTCCTGCTGATCGGGTCCGACACCCGCCAGGGACAGGGCAAGGGCATCGGGGGCGACACCCCGGGCCTGTCCGACACCACGATCCTGCTGCACCTCTCGGCCGACCGGAAGCTCGCCTACGGCGTCAGCCTCCCCCGCGACGCGATGGTCGACCGGCCCACGTGCCAGCGCAAGGACGGCAACGGCATGAGCCCCGCCGGGCTCAGCCAGTTCAACGCCGCCTTCGCGGTCGGCGGTCCGGCCTGCACGATCAAGACGGTGGAGAAGCTCACCGGGATCCGGGTCAACCACTTCGTGGTCATCGACTTCAAGGGCTTCAAGAAGATGGTCGACGCACTCGGTGGCGTCGAGGTCTGCGTTCCGCGTGAGGTCAACGACACGACCGGGCACATCTCGCTGCCGGCCGGCACCTACAACGTCAAGGGCCAGCGCGCCCTGGACTACGTCCGGGTCCGCCACGACATCGGCACCTCGGAGAACGGCGACATCGGCCGGATGAAGCGTCAGCAGACGTTCCTGGCGTCCATGGCGAACAAGGCGGTCTCGGCCGGGACCCTGGTCAACCCCGTGCGCCTCTACACGTTCCTGGACGCCGCGACCAAGGCGCTGACCACCGACCCCGACCTGGCCAGCCTGAAGAAGCTGGCCGGCCTCGCGCAGTCCTTCAAGGGCATCGGGCTCGACCACATCCAGTTCCTCACCGTGCCGTTCCAGGCCTACGCCCCCGACCCCAACCGCCTCGAGTGGGCGCCGTCGGCCGACAAGCTCTGGAAGCGGATCATCGCCGACAAGCCGATCAGCAAGCGCTACTCCGAGGACGTCACCACCGCGGCGGGCAAGAACGGCAAGAACGCCGGGCCTGTCAGCCCCTCGGCCAGCCCCTCGGCCAGCGCCTCGGCCGGGCCGTCGGCGTCGGCCGCCGCGCGTGCAGCCGAGAACGGCCTGTGCACCTGAGCCGGGACCGGGCCTGACACGTGATCAGGTCTGCACTCCCGCGATGCCGGCCGCAGTGGCATGCGTCTCGAGGTAGGCCGACACCACCGCGATGCCCTCCTCGATGACGAGCGGGTCGCCCTCGAGCGAGGTCTCGAAGGCGATCTGGAACAGCCGGTCGGCGACGGCGACCGCGAGCTCGGCGTACAGCCCGGTGGAGGGCTCCTGCACCATGCCGGCCTCGCGCGCGAAGCCGAGCAGCTGGGCGGCGATCCGCCGGTTGTGGGCGCGGCAGTACTCCTCGATCGCCGGGTTGGTGCGACCGCGCAGCCAGATCACCACGAAGGCGGGACGCCGGAGGTAGACCTTCACGAAGGCGCGCATCGTGGTCTCGACCAGGGTGCGGACACTGAGCACGCTCAGGGCCGCCAGGTCCTCGGCGACCTGGGCGTCCATCTCGGCGAGGTCCCTGGTGACGAGGGCGAGCAGGATCTCCTCCTTGTCGGCGAAGTACTGGTAGAGCGACGCGACCGGGATGCCGGCCTCCGTCGCGATGGTGCGCGTGTTGACCGCCTCGACACCGCTCTCCACGACCAGCCGTCCGGCCGCCTCGAGGACGGCCTCGAAGCGACCACGGCTGCGCACCTGCTGGGGCACGCGTCGCTTGAGCGGGAGCGGAGGCTCGTTCACAGACCCCATCGTGCCATGGCTGAGCTGAGACGGAACCAGAGTCGTGTTCACATCGCCGTACGGCGGTGGGCGTGCTGTTTCGCACCGACCCGGCCGGGTACTCCACGCACGGGACAGGGATGGTGACGCGGTGAGAGCCGAGCTGGACGTGCGCGCACGGCTGCGCGCCTCGGCCCGGGACCCGGTGGGCTGGACCTCGGCGCTGCAGCTCGTCAAGACCGTGGTCGCCTCTGTCGTCGCGTGGGTGCTGGCGGCCCAGGTCTTCGCGCTCCCGCAGGGCTTCCTGGCGCCTTGGGCCGCCCTGCTGGTCGTGCACTCGACGGTCTACCGGACCTTCTCGCGGGGTCTGCGCCAGGTCACCGGCGCGGTCCTCGGGGTGCTGCTCGCCTGGGCGGTGGGGAACCTGGCCGGGCTCAGCACGCTCTCGGTCTCGGTGCTGCTGATGGTCGGTCTGCTCGTCGGGGCGATGCGATGGTTCCGCGACGAGAGCACGGCCGTCGCCGCCACCGGGCTGATCGTGCTGACGACCGGCTCCAGCACCCGCGACGTCCTGCTGGTCGACCGGCTCGACGACGTCGCCATCGGCATCGTCGTCGGGCTCGTGGTGAACCTGGCGGTCTGGCCGCCGTTGCGGGACTATGCGGCCGCGCGGGCCATCGACGCCATCGACGACGCGGTCGGCGAGCTGCTGCGCGACATCGCCGCCGACCTCCACGACCGTTGCGACGACGAGACCGTCTCGGGGTGGGTGGACCGCTCCCGCGAGATCGACAGCGCGATCGACCACGCGTGGTCGCTGCTGCGGCAGGCTCGCGAGAGCAGTCGGTTCAACCCGCGTCGGGCGGCGGTGGGGCTGCGACGCAACGCAGCCTTCGAGGAGATCCTGCGCGACAACGAGCAGGCCGTCGCGGAGACCCGGAGCATGGCCCGCACGATCGGGCACGGCATCGACATCGTCACCGAGTGGGAGCCCGCGTTCCGGACGTCCTGGCTGGCGCTGCTGCGGGAGACCGGCGAGGCGATCGGGGCGCCGGACTCCGCCCGTGTCGCGCAGGTGCGGGTGGACCTGTCCGCGCTCGCCGAGCGGCTCAGCACCGCGGACCTCTCGGCACGACACTGGCCGGAGTACGGCGCGCTGATCATGAACCTGCGCAACGTGGCAGCCGCCATGGACCGGGTCGCGCAGCAGAACCCGGTGGTGCTGCCGCGCTACGAGCGGCGCGACCGGGTGCTCAGCGCCCGGCCGCGGATCCGGCCCCGCGAACGTCGCTAGGGGATCACCACCTGGTCCTTGGCCAGCGCCACCACACCGTTGTCGCTGACGATGAACCCGCGACGGCGGTCCGCCTCGATGTCGACGCCGATGGTGAACCCGTCCGGGACGATGACGTTCTTGTCCAGGATGGCGTTGCGCACGATCGCGCCCCGGCCGATCGTCACGTTGTCGAAGATGACGCTGC
>JBDTXF010000112.1:0-8052 GCA_040006355.1 Nocardioidaceae bacterium
GCAGGACACCCAACGTCCTCGACGGGACGGTCAGCTCCCTGACCCAGGTGGGCCAGGAGATCGTCGTCGCCGGCACCTTCACGCAGGTGCAGAATCCGAATACCTCGCAAGTGATCGACCGCCGGGGAGTCTTCGCCTTCGACAGCGCCACCGGCAGGGTGTCGAGCGCGTTCGACCTGGGACTGGACGGCAGGGTCTACTCGGTGCAGGCAGCCGCAGACGGGTCATCGGTCTACGTCGGCGGTGCCTTCTTGACCGTTGCTGGTCATAGCGTCCGGAACCTGTTCAAGGCCGACGTGTCCACAGGTGAGCTTGATCCCGACTTCGAGGCAGCCAGCCTGAACGGCCAGGTGCGCGACCTCGAGGTGGTTGGCGATCGGCTCTGGGTCGCGGGCAAGTTCACCCACATCGGCGGTCACGCCCAGCGGGCGCTGGGAACTCTCGACGCGACGAGCGGCCAGTACGACCCGTACTTCAGTGGCGACCTCTCGGGCCTGCACAACCCGAGCCGATCCGGGTCGGTCACCGATGTGCTGCACATCTCCAGCAACCCTGCTGGCACCGAGCTGGTGGCGGTCGGGAACTTCACCTCCGTGGACGGCCAGGACCGGTCCCAGAGCGCGAGGTTCGACATCGGTGGTGCCGCCTACAGGACGTCGAGCTGGAACACCTCGCTCTACACGCAGGCCTGCTCGCGCTCCTTCGATACCTACATGACCGACGTCGAGTACTCCCCGGACGGGAGCTACTTCGTCGTCGCCACCACAGGTGCGTATGGAGGCGATGGCAGCAACAGCGGCACCAGTGGCTGCGACCTCGTCGCCCGGTGGGAGGACGACCAGTCCCCGCAGGCGACCCCGACCTGGACGGCGTACACCGGGGGTGACACCACGTGGACGGTCGAGGTCACCGACGACGTCATCTACACCGGTGGTCACATGCGGTGGCAGAACAACCCGACAGCCGGCGACCGGCCCGGCGAGGGTGCCGTCGAACGCACCGGCATCGCCGCTCTCGACCCCGTCAACGGTCTTCCCTACTCATGGAACCCCACCAGGACCCGGGGCGTGGGCGTGCAGGACATGCTCGCCACCGAGGACGGCCTCTACGTCGGGTCCGACACCACGCTGATCGGGCCCACCGACGGCAACCGCTATCACGCGCGGGTGGCACTGCTCCCCTTGAGCAGCGGCACGGCCCTGCCCGAGATTGGCTCCTATAGGCTTTCGGCCCAGATCGACACCGTGGCCGTCGGTCAGTCGGCCCTGGTGAGACGAGGCTTCGACGGACACACAGCCTCGGCGGGAGACGGCCCTGCCGGCTCGACGAACCGCCCTGACTGGAGCACCAGCGTGGGAGCGTTCATGGTCGACGGCGAGCTCTACGTCGGTCACGAGGACGGAGCTCTCACCCGACAGACGTTCGACGGCAGGAGCTACGGGCCTGCGACGCCCGTCCGCACCGCGGACACCCTCGTCGTCCAGTCCTCGTGGCATCAGGCCGACGTCCCAGCCATGACCAGTCTTTTCTACTCCAACGGTCGCATCTACTTCACCCGAACCGGTCAGAGCCGGCTATACAGCCGGAGCTTCGAGGTCGAGGACGACGTCGTCGGCCAGCAGCGCTTCGGCGTCACCGGGCCAGCGGGCCTGGACTTCGCGAGCGTGCGCGGCGCCTTCGTGGCAGGTGGTTCCCTCTTCTACTCCGACGTCCTGGGCCGACTGTTCCGCACCGGATGGGACGGGACCGGCACCGCCACGGCTCCCGCCGGCACCCCGGTGCAGGTCTCCGGCTCGGGGGTCGACGGCGAGAACTGGACCTCCCAAGTCATGTTCGTCGAGCAGCACTCGCCCCCGCCCCCCAACCAACGGCCCACCGCCCACCTGTCGGCGGCATGCACCGAGCTCACCTGCACCCTCGACGGCACCGCGTCCGCCGACGAAGATGGCAGCCTGGCGTCCTACGACTGGGACTTCGGCGACGGGAGCCCCCACACGGGCGACCCGACGGCCACCCACACCTATGCGGCCCAGGGTGAGCGCACGGTCACCCTCACCGTGACCGACGACCGCGGTGCGACCGCGACGGCCACCCGGCAGGTGGGCCCCACCGTGAGCGCGAGCCCCGTCGTGTTCGTCGGCTCCTCGAGGAGTCAGGGCAACCGCAGCCGGCACGTGGTCCCGGTTCCGGCGGGGACGCACAGCGGCGATCGGATGCTGCTGTTCTTCTCGGCCAACTCGACGCGGCCGACGTATAACGGACCGCAGGGCTGGACCGAGCTGGAGAGCCGCTCGGGGACCGGCATCCTCGGGCAGGTCTACACCAGGATCGCGACCGCGGCCGACGTGGCCACATCGGTCGCGGTCACGTCGTCCTCCTACGCCAAGGACGACATGACCCTGGCCGTCTATCGCGGGACCGACACCGCCGGCCCTCTCTCCGCCTCCCTGCTGCAGGACACAGCGGGCACGGAGCATCGCACACCCGAGATCGTGGTGCCGTCCGGTGGCGGCTGGCTGGTCAGCTTCTGGGGCGAGAAGTCGTCGACTGCCACCTCGTGGGAGCTTCCGGTCGGCCAGACACAGCGCTCGGCCAGTGTCGCGGTGACCGGCTCCGGACACATGCTCACGCTCCTCGCGGACAGCGGAGGGCTCGTGCCACAGGGCACCCACGGTGATCTGGTGGCAACCGCCGACGCTGCCGGTCGCGGGGTCACGGCGAGCGTCCTGATCGTCGCCGGGGATGACACGGCGCCCACGAACCGGGCCCCCGAAGCGCACGTCGCCACCCCGTCGTGCACCGCCCTTCGGTGCACGTTCGACGGGTCTGCCTCCAGTGATCCCGATGGCGACGACCTGACCTACGACTGGGACTTCGGTGACGGCACCGGACACGCCTCGACAGCGAGCCCCGAGCACACCTACCCGGAGGCTGGTCAGCGGACCGTCACCCTGACCGTCAGCGACCCCCTCGCCGCCCACGGCACCGCGACGGTCACGGCGCATCCGACGGATTCCACCACCGCTGCCATCGAGTTCGTCGCAGCGGCGGCGAGCCAGGGCAACCGGAGCCAGCACACTGTCGCGATTCCGGTCGGTGTGCACGTCGGGGACCGGCTGGTGCTGCTCCTCACCGCGAACACCACCACCCCGACCTACTCCGGCCCCGACGGCTGGACAACGCTGGTGTCGGCGAATGGGCGGGGCATCGTTCTCCGCGGCTGGACCCGGGTGGCCATAGCATCCGATGCCGGCAGCGCCGCCACGGTGACCTCTTCGAGGTACGCCAAGTCGAACGTGACGATCGCGGCGTACCGGTCACAGGCCGCGACGCCCAGTGTCGGGGCCGTGGAGGCGCGCGTCGACGACGGGCCCGGGGCGGCGCATGTGAGCCCCTTGGCCGATGTGAGTGACGGCAGAAGCTGGCTGGTCGACTACTGGTCGGACAAGTCCGGCGCCACGACCAGCTGGGCGGCACCGAACGCGTCGATCGTGCGCGCGACCGAGTTCGGCATCGGGTCGGGTCGGGTCGGGTCCTTGCTCGCTGACAGCGGCGGGCCGGTCCCCTCTGGCTCGGCCGGGGGTCTCACGGCCACAGCCGACAGCACCAGCTCGCGAGGAGCGAGCGCGAGTCTCATCCTGCACGCACCCTAGCCCACGGTCAGACGTCGGGCCGGAATGCGACGATCGGGAGTTCAGCGACGAGTCGCCTGCGGCCTTCGTCGCTGCCGTCGTACCTCCATCCGACCAGCCAGCTGAGTGCTCGCCGGACAAGGGGCGCGACGAAGCGGCTCCGCCGCTCGTAGTCCGCGAGCGTCCGGGCCGCCTCCGACTCGTCGAGCTCGCGGAAGGTCGGGCACCATCGCAGCGCGCCGATCGCGATCTCAACCGCAGGTCCGGCCTGGATGTTCTGGTACCAGTCAGCGGACCTTCCCAGACCGGCGATGACGATGACCTCCGTCGGGTTCGTCCGTGTGCCGATCACCTCGAGCATCGTCTGATAGTGACGGCCGGAGCGTCGACCGACATGCGTGAGCCGCACGAAGCGGTGTCCGAGCAGCCATCCGAGGTTCCAGTCGTAGAGCCGAGCAGGAGACCGCAGCAGCCGCCGTGCGCTCGGGCCCACGCGGTGCCGGTTCACACTCGCCTCGGACCCGTCGGGGAGGACCTCTCAGCCACGGCTCGACTCTACGGGCACCGGGGGCCGCCGGGTAGCCGATGGTCTACCTGCGCAGACGTCGGCGGTCGTCAGGAAGCCGCACGGTCTGACCAGTGCGGTCGAGATGGGCCAGCAGCGGCAGCACCACCCGACGGCTGGTGTCCAAGGTGGTGCGTGCCTGGCTGACCGTGAACGGCTGGTCGAGCTCACCGAGCAGGTGGACCGCCTCGCGGTCCGCGCCGGGGAGCAGCACGATGCCGTCAGCAAGCCGCAGGAGGTGGCCTGCCCTGACGAGTGCTGCCAGATCTGAAGGTGTCAGCCCCAGTGTGCCGAGCCGGGCGGCATCGGGGGCGACGAAGGGGCTCCCGGCGAGGTCGGCGCGGATCGCGTCCAAGGCGTGGTGCAGCGACGACGGCAGGGAGGCCGTCCCCGTCTCGACCATGCCGCGATGCACCCGCAGTGGCGCCTCCACCAGGGCGGCGACCAGCCGCTCGTCGGGGAGCCCCAAGGCGTGGGTGACCTGGGCGACCGGGACCGCGGGCCGAAGCGGCGTGCTGGTCCGCTGCATGAACCGGGCGAGCTCTGCGCGCAACGAGGCGGCGCGCGTCCCCGAGATGAGCCACGGTCCTGCCGTCACCGCGTCACCGGGTGCGTCGCCGGTCGCGCCCAGTCGCCGCAGCAGGGCCAGGTCGGCGAACCCGCGGAGCTCGATCTCGTTCGCCATCGTGCCATTCGCGGTGGTGAGCCGTACGGCGCGGGCTGCAGCGGCCCCGCGGCGTCGCAGCGGTGGGGGAGCCGGATCCAGGACGTGGACGCCCCACATCTCGCGGCTTCCGGGGTCTCGCAGCAGCCCACGGTCGCCGATGCGCAGCGCGAGCGGGTGGCGCAGGGTCAGTCGGAAGAAGGCCTCGCCCAGTGGTCGGGCGTGCACGCCGAGGGAGGCTGCACCGACGTGGAGGACCGGGTTCTCGGGCACGCGGCCACCACCGACCAGGCGCACGTCGAGGACATCGGCATGCTCGAAGGCTCCGGGGGTGACCAGGACGCTCCCCGCACGCAGATCACCAGCAGCCTTGCCGGCGAGGGCGAGCGCGACGCGGGCCAGGCCATGGACAGCGGATGTCGGTGTGTCGAGGGACTCGATGCCACGCACCCGGACCGACTGCGTGCCGAGCTCCAAGGTGTCACCCACCCGGATGGTGCCAGCCGCGAGTGTGCCGGTCACGACCGTGCCCGTCCCGCGCACGTGGAACTGGCGGTCCACCCACAGTCGCACCTCAGCCTCGGGATCCGGGACGGGCAGCTCACGGACCAGCTCGGCGAGCTCGGCGCGCAGCGCATCGAGGCCCTCGCCGGTGCGGCCGCTCACCGTGACGGCACGGGCGCCGTGCAGGGAGGTCCCCGCCATCTCGGCACGCGCCCGGTCCAGGGCCGGCCCGGGGTCGGCCAGGTCGCTGCGGGTCACCACGAGGAGACCGTGGGTGACGCCGAGCAGGTCGAGCGCCGCGAGGTGCTCGGCCGCCTGCGGCATCCAGGGGTCGTCCGCCGCCACGACCAGCATCGCTGCGGGCACAGGCCCCAGCCCAGCCAGCGTGGTGGTGATGAACTTCTCGTGTCCGGGGACGTCGACGAAGGCCACGTCACCGACGCCGGGCACGTGGGTCCAGCAGTAGCCGAGCCGGATGGACAGACCGCGTCGACGCTCCTCCTCCAGTCGGTCCGGGTCCTGGCCGGTGAGCGCCCGGACCAGGGTGGACTTGCCGTGGTCGACGTGGCCGGCGGTGGCGACGACGTGCACCTCAGCTGTCCCGGGTGTCCGGTGCGGGAGAAGGGGTGCCGAGTGCCTGGCGGACGGCCTCGACGAGGTCGGCGTCCTGGGCCTGGTGAACGCCGATCAGGTCGAGCAGCAGCCGACCGTCGAGCACGTGCCCGACGACGGCAGGGTCACCACGGCGCAGGGGCTCTGCGAGGTGGGCGGGAAGCGAGACGGCGGCACTGTCGAGCTCGACGCCGGGGGCTCCGCCGCCACCGACGGCGGCCAGGGAGGGGACGGCCTCGGCCAGTTCGGACCCGATCGCTTCGACGATCGCGTCCGCTCGGGCCCGCAGCTCGCCGGGGCGCGATGCCAAGGCCATGGCGACGGGCGTCATGGGACCGGTCAACGTGGCCTCCAGGGCTGCCAGCGTGAGCTTGTCGACACGCAGTGCCCGCGCGAGCGGGTGGCGGCGCAGGCCGTGCACGAGGTCGGCGTCGCCGAGCAGCAGGCCGCACTGCGGTCCTCCGAGCAGCTTGTCGCCGGAGGCGGTGACGAGGTCGGCGCCGCTGCGGAGGCTCGACGCGGCGTCGGGCTCGTCCGGCAGTCGCGGATGGGGGGCGAGCAGCCCGGACCCGATGTCGGCGACCACGGGCACTCCGAGCGTGGCGAGCTCGGAGAGCGGGACCGAGGAGGTGAAACCCACGACGCGGAAGTTCGACGGGTGCACCTTGAGCACGAAGGCGGTGTCCTGGTTCACGGCCGCGGCATAGTCGGCCAGGCGCACCCGGTTCGTCGTCCCGACCTCGCGCAGCCGCGCTCCCACCGACTCGAGAAGCTCAGGGATCCGGAAGCCGTCTCCGATCTCCACCATCTCCCCTCGAGCCACCACGACTTCTCGGCCCCCGTGGGCGAGGGCGCAGGTCACCAGCGTCAGCGCCGCCGCCCCGTTGTTGACGACATGCACCCCCCCTGCGTCCGGGACAGCCGCGGCCAGCGCGGCGAGGGCGCCGGCGCCGCGGGGACCCCGGCGGCCGGTCGCGAGATCGAGCTCGACGTCGGTGGCGCCGGCGGCCAGGACGACCGCGTCCGCGGCTGCCGCCGACAGCGGCGCCCGCCCGAGGTTGGTGTGCACGACCACCCCGGTGGCGTTCACGACCCGGCGCAACGACGTCGCGGACTGGGGAAGGGCAGCGAGCACCCGGTCGACGACCTCCTCGGGGGCCAGCGCACCTCCTCGACACGCCTGCAGGGCGGCGGTGACAGCGTCCTTGACCGCACGTCGCCCGAGTCGCCGCATTCCCTCGGCCAGACGAGGGTCCGCAAGCACGACGTCGGTGCGCGGCGTACGACGCCGGGAGTCGTCGTGCACACACCCTCCCGAGAGACGTCGTTGCCGTGGCGGAGGCGGACGGGAATCGAACCCGCCTGACCGGGATGCCCGGTCACTACGGTTTTGAGGACCGCGCCCGTCACCAGACGAGGAACGCCTCCGGGAGCACTCTAGGCCGACTCTCCTCGGCGCGATCGGGGGCATCTGGTCGAGACCGGGTCTAGGCTCTGCGCATCGGGACACGTGTGGGGCAACCGACGAGACGCGGGTGAGGTTGGATGGGCGAGCAGAGCTTCATCAGCACGTGGTCGTTGCTGCGCCAGCTGCGTGGTCCCGACAAGCTCGGCCGCGGCTCGGCGGCCATGTCAGAGCGCAGTGCGCACCTCGAGCCGCGCACGTCCACAGCGGACAGGGTCGTCAGCTCGATCTGTCCGTTCTGCGCGGTGGGCTGCGCCCAGAAGGTCTTCGTGAAGGACGGTGAGGTCACCCAGATCGAGGGCGATCCCGCGAGCCCCATATCGCGTGGTCGGCTCTGTCCCAAGGGCAGCGCCAGCAAGCAGCTGGTGACCTCGCCGTCCCGGGTCACCAAGGTGCGCTACCGCCGGCCGCACGGCACCGAGTGGGAGGACCTCGAGCTGGACACGGCGATGGACATGATCGCTGACCGGGTGATCAAGACGCGCAAGGAGTTCTGGGAGTGGGAGGACGAGAAGGGTCAGCGGACTCGACGCACGCTCGGCATCGCCAGCCTCGGAGGGGCGACCCTCGACAACGAGGAGAACTACCTCATGAAGAAGCTCTACACCGC
>JBDTXF010000113.1:0-8017 GCA_040006355.1 Nocardioidaceae bacterium
GCCGCGGTGACGTCGCCACCGACGACCGAGGCACCCACCAGGGCACACTCCTCCGCGATGCCGCGGGCCAGGTCGAGCGCCCAGGCCACCGGCAGGTGAGCCGGCGCCGCCAGGCCGACGGTCAGCGCGCTGGCCCGTCCGCCCATGGCGTTGAGGTCGGAGAGGTTCGCCGCAGCCACCCGGTGACCGATGTCGAGGGCCGATGACCAGTCACGGCGGAAGTGCCGGCCCTCCACGTGCAGGTCCGTGGAGACCACCACCCGGCCGTCCGGGCACGCGACCACGGCCGCGTCGTCCCCGGGGCCGAGCAGGACGCCCTCGCCCTGGGGGAAGATCGCCGCCAGGGAGCCGATCAGTCCGAACTCACCGATGTCGGCCAGCGTCGGGCCGGGGTTCGCGTCAGGAGTCACCGTCATGGCGCCATCCAACCGTCCCGTCGGGGACCGTGTTCCTGCGGGGGCACCCTGCGCGGTAGGTTGTGCCGACCGGCGGGCTGACGGGGCCCGGTCGTCAACGCAGCTGAGACATAACAGGAGTGCAGCATGGTGGTGCAGGCCTACATCTTGATCCAGACCGACGTGGGCAAGGCGGCAGAGGTGGCCGCAGCGATCGCCGAGGTCAAGGGCGTCACGCTGGCCGAGGACGTCACCGGCCCCTATGACGTGATCGTCCGGGCCGAGGCCCGCAACGTCGACGAGCTCGGCAAGCTCGTGGTCGCCAAGGTCCAGAACATCGCCGGCATCACCCGCACGCTGACCTGCCCGGTCGTGCACATCTGAGGCACGCCGTGACCAAGGGTCGACGACGCCCGTCTCCGCGGAGGCTGGGCGTCGTCGCATGTTCGCTCCTGCTGCTCGCGGCGGCCGGGTGCTCCGACACCCTCTCCGTCGACGCGCCGCGCCTCTCCGGCGCCGACGCCGACGCGTGCCGGGCCCTGGTGGAGGCACTGCCGGGGCACGTCGCCGACCAGCCCGCACGCGCCGTCGAGGCCGGCTCGGGGTACGCCGCCGCCTGGGGTGACCCGGCGATCGTCCTGCGCTGCGGGGTGCCACGCCCGAAGGGCTTCAACGCCTACTCCGGCTGCGAGGACACCAACGGCGTGGGGTGGTACATCCCGGAGTCCCAGCGGACCGGGGACGTGGTCGCGATCACGATGACGACCATCGGCCGCGCCCAGAACGTCGAGGTGCGGATCCCTGCGGCCTACGTCCCACCGGCGAACACGATGGTCGACATCGCGCCCGCCCTCAAGCGCACGATCCGCGAGACCAGGCCCTGCGTCTGACCCCCGCTGACCCGGCGCGTCTGCACGTCTGAACACCGCTGACCCGGCGCGTCTGCACGTCTCAAACCCACGGGGACCGGGCGTGAGCGCAGCAGATGCCCCGGGTGGGAGGGTCCGAGCGCTGCAGATGCGCCGGGTCGGCGGTCACCGGGCAGGACGTCAGCGCAGCCCTGTTCCCCGGTGCAGCGCGAGCTGGATCAACCGGTCCACGAGCTCGGGGTAGCCGAGCCCGCTCGCCTGCCACATCCGGGGGAACATCGAGGAGGGTGTGAACCCGGGCATCGTGTTGATCTCGTTGATCACCACCCGCTCGTCGGGCAGCACGAAGAAGTCGACCCGCGCCAGCCCCTCGACCGAGAGCACCTCGAACGCCTGCGCGGAGAGCTCCTGGACGCGGGCCACCACGTTCGGCGGGAGGTCGGCCGGGACGGTCAGCCGGGTGTGCTCCTCGGGGAGGTACTTGGCCGCGAAGTCATAGAACTCGTGGTCGTCGTCGATGCTGATCTCGGCCACCACGGACGTGTCGGCGGGGTTGGTGCCGAAGCCCTGCAGCACCCCGCACTCGACCTCGCGGCCGCCCTCCGCGGACACCTCGACGATCACCTTCGGGTCGTGTTCCTGCGCCGCCTCGACCGCGTTGACGAGGCCGTCCCGGTCGTGCACCTTACTGATCCCGATGCTGGACCCGCCACGCGCCGGCTTCACGAAGACCGGGTAGCCGAGCGAGTCGACGGTCTCGATGCACGCGGCCCGGTCGGACTCCCAGGCGCGCGCCGTCACCACGGCGTACGGCAGCACCGGCAGCCCGTGCGCCTGCAGGATGATCTTCATGTAGTGCTTGTCCATGCCCACTGCCGAGGCGAGCACACCGGCGCCGACGTAGCGCACCCCGGCCATCTCCAGCAGCCCCTGGATGGTGCCGTCCTCGCCCCACGGCCCGTGCAGCAGCGGGAAGACCACGTCGACCTCGCCGAGCCGGCGGGGCACGGCGCTGGGCTCCTGCACCACGAGCTCGCTGCTGCCCTGCTCACCGCTGAGCGCCACCATGGCCCGCGAGCCGTCCACCTCGGGCAGCTTGTCGGCCGAGGTGATCGCCAGACGGGCCGGGTCGTCGGACTCCAGGACCCAGCGTCCGTCGTGGGTGATCCCCACCGGCACCACGTCGTAGCGCTCCGGATCGATGGCGGCCAGCACGCTTCCCGCGGTCACGCAGGAGATCGCGTGCTCACTGGAGCGGCCGCCGAAGACCACGGCGATGCGCGGCCTGCGGGTCTCGGCGTCGTCGGGTGCCTGCTCCTGCGCGCTCATGGTGCACCGACCCTACCGGTCCCCGGGCGGTCCGCCCGGGAGCCTGGTCCCTAGGCTGGAGGCATGTCCTCCGAGCAGCCGACCGCCCGTACGTCGTACCGCCCCGCCACCGTCGCGGTCACCGCGGGACGCCCGATGCACACGCCGGACAACCCGCTCAACGAGCCGCTGACCATGGCCTCGACCTACGTCGCGGGAGGCGACCTGGAGTACGGCCGCTACGGCAACCCGACCTGGTCCGCCTTCGAGACGGCGCTCGGTGAGCTCGAGGGTGGCCGGTGCCTGGCGTTCTCGACCGGGCTCGCCGCGGTGGCCACCATCTTGGACCTGGTCGGCATGGGCGGCACGGTCGTCGCGCCCCGGCACGCCTACAACGGGAGCGTCATGCAGCTCGCCGACCTCGAGGCCCGAGGGCGGATCAGCGTGGTCCTCGTCGACATCACCGACACCGAGTCGGTGGTGAAGGCCTGCCAGGACGCGGCCCTGGTCTGGCTGGAGTCGCCCACCAACCCGGCTCTGGAGATCGCCGACATCACCACCATCGCGGCCGCCGCCCACGAGGCCGGCGCCGTCGTCGTGGTGGACAACACCTTCGCCACGCCCCTGCTCCAGCAGCCGCTGTCGCTGGGCGCGGACGTCGTCGTGCACTCGGCGACGAAGTTCATCGCCGGCCACAGCGACGTGCTGCTGGGTGCGGTGGTCACCGCCGATGCCGGGCTGTACGACGTGCTGAAGAAGCGGCGCGACATGATCGGCGCGACTCCCGGCACCTTCGAGACCTGGCTGGCGCTGCGGGGTCTACGCACGCTCCACGTGCGTCTCGAGCGGGCGCAGTCGAACGCCGCGGAGCTCGTCCGCCGGCTCGGGTCGCACCCTGCCGTCGATGAGGTCCGCTATCCCGGCTTCGGCGCGATCATCTCGGTGGTGATGGCACAGGGCGCCCTGGCTGCCGACCTGCTCACCCACGGGACGACGCTGTGGGTGCACGCGACCAGCCTGGGCAGCGTGGAGTCCACCTTCGAGCGACGCCGCCGCTGGAAGACCGAGCCCGCCACCATCCCCGACGGCCTGGTGCGGCTCTCGGTGGGGATCGAGGACGTCGACGACCTGTGGGACGACCTTGCGGGGGCCCTCGACGACCTGACCCTTCCCGACTCCGACACCAGGTAGCCGACGGGTGGGTCAGTCGCGCTCGGCCTTGGTCTCCTTGGAGATCAGCGAGGTGAGCATGTCGGCCGCGGTCATCTCGCCCTCGACGACGTCGTGCACCGCCTGCACGATCGGGGCGTAGACCCCCGAGCGCTGCGCGAGCTCCAGGAGCGACGAGCACGACTTGACGCCTTCGGCGACCTGGCGCGTGGAGCCGGTGATCTCCGCCGTGGTGAGACCCTGCCCGAGCCGCTCGCCGAAGGCACGGTTGCGCGACAGCGGCGAGGAGCAGGTGGCCACCAGGTCACCCAGCCCGGCCAGGCCCATCAGCGTCATCGCGTCCGCGCCCAGCGCGACCGCCAGCCGGGCCGTCTCCGCCAGTCCTCGGGTGATCACCGAGGCGGTCGTGTTGTCCCCGAACCCCAACCCGATCGCCATCCCGACACCGAGCCCGATGACGTTCTTGTAGGCGCCGCCGAGCTCGCAGCCGATCACGTCGGTGCTGGAGTAGGGCCGGAACGTCGCCGAGTGGCACAGCGCCCGCAGCCGCCTGACGGTGTCCTCGTCCTCGCAGGCGACGACGCTCGCCGCCGGCTCACGGCTGGCGATCTCCTTGGCCAGGTTGGGCCCGCTGACCACCCCGATCCGGTCCGGGCCGGCCCCGGTCATCTCGGCGATCACCTCGCTCATCCGCTTGAGCGAACCGAGCTCCACGCCCTTCATCAACGACACCAGCACGGCATCGGTGGGGACCAGGTCGGCCCACTCCGCCAGGTTCTGCCGCAGCGTCTGGGAGGGTACGGCGAGCACGACGAACTCGGCGCCGGCCAGCGTCCGCTCGGGGTCGTGGGTGGCGCTGACCGTCTTCGGCAGCTCGATGCCCGGCAGGTAGTCGGTGTTCTCGCGCCGCTCGTTGATCGTCGCGCAGAGCTCCTCGCGGCGCGCCCACAGCGTGACGTCGTTGCCGGCGTCGGCCAGCACGATCGAGAACGCGGTGCCCCACGAGCCCGCCCCGAAGACAGCCACCTTGCTCATGAACGCCTCCTGTCGCGTGCTCTCCTGCGGGGGTTGCCGATCTGCCGCACACCGGCGGTCCGCGGGTCGAAGCGCTCCTTCGGCGCACGCTCTCCGCGGATCTCCTCCAGCAGCCCGGTGATCGCGTCCATGATGCGGGTGGTGGCCTGACGCAGCACCTCCGGGGTCAGCGGCTCGGCGCGGAGGTCGTCGAGGTCGACCGGCTTGCCGGCCGACATCCGGATCGTCTTGCGTGGCATCAGCCGGGGGCGCTTGGCGTACGGCGCGAGGATCTCGTGCGCGCCCCACTGGGCGACCGGAACCACCGGCACACCGGACGCGAGCGCGATCCGGGCGGCGCCGGTCCTGCCGGTCATCGGCCACAGGTCGGGCTGGCGGGTGATCGTGCCCTCGGGGTAGACCACCACACACTCCCCCGCCTCCACGGCGGCGACCGCAGCGGTGAAGGACTGCGACGCCTCCGTGGTCATCCGGTAGACCGGGATCTGCCGGGCGCTCCGCACCACCCAGCCCACGAAGGGCACCGTGAACATCTCGGACTTGGCCAGGAAGCGCACGATCCGTCCGTAGGCGTAGACGAAGTGGGCGCAGGTCAGAGGGTCGAGGTGCGAGATGTGGTTGACGGCGAGGATCACCCCGCCGGTCGCCGGGATGTTCTCGCCACCGCTCCAGCGGCGCTTGGTGAACACCAGCAGCAGCGGCTCGACGACCGCGATGCAGAAACCGAAAGCCCAGCCCTTGGGCTGACGCAGTCTGCGTGGTCTCGGCACTGCCCCTCATCTCGTCCGCATCGGCCCCCCGGCCCGATGTCTAGGCGAGGGTACCCGCGCCCAGCATGCCGCACCGGCAGCTCGCGGGCCGTGGACCGGCCGAGGGTGCACCGTCGTGGACCTGGCAGGATCGGGGCCGATGACCTCCGACCTCGCCCACGTCGCCGTCCTGGTGCCCGTCAAGCCTCCTGCGGTTGCCAAGTCGCGGCTCGCCGGGCTCGGCGACACGGCTCGCCAGGAGCTGGCGAGGGCCTTCGCCACAGACACGGTCGCGGCCGCCCTCGCGTGCGACGTGGTCGACCGCGTCCTGGTCGTCACCGACGACCATGCGCTGGCCGAGGCACTGTCCGGACTCGGGGCCGAAGTCATCCCCGACGGCACCAGCGACCTGAACGGCACGCTGCTGCAGGCGGCCGCGGAGATGCACCGTCGCGACCCGTCGCTGCGGCTCGCGGCGCTGTGCGCGGACCTTCCTGCGCTGCGCCCCGAGGAGCTGGCGCTCGCCTTCGCGGCGGCCGACCCCGACTCGATGTCGTTCGTCGCCGACCAGGAGCGGGTGGGGACGACGGTCGTGATCGCTCCCACGCTCGGGGCGTTCCGCCCCTCCTTCGGTGACGGCTCCCGTGCGCTCCATCTCGACGCAGGAGCGCACGAGGTCGAGGGGGTCGACGTACCCAGCCTGCGACGAGACGTGGACGACCCGGACGGCCTCGCGCAGGCCCTGCTGCTCGGCGTCGGACCGAGCACCTCGATGGTCGCCACCGTCTGGGCGCTGCACCCGCCCACCGAGGACCGCACGACCAGCCACGTGCAGGCGACGGTGTCCGGCTTCGACGCACAGACCCGCGCCGGGCGGGTGCTCCTCGACGACGGTGCCGAGCTGCCCTTCGCCCAGGACGCGCTCGCCGGCACCGGCCTGCGGCTGCTGAGGCCGGGGCAGCGTGTGCGGCTGGAGACGCACGGGCGCAGGGACGCACTCGTCGTCGCGAGGATCCAGATCCTGACCTTGGACTGAGCCGGCCCGGACGTCACCGAGGGCCCGCCTCACGGCGGGCCCTCGGTGATGTCGTGCGATGGGGTCAGGCCTTCTTGGCCGTCGCCTTCCTCGCTGTCGTGGTCTTCTTCGCCGGCGTCGCTGCGGCCTTCTTGGTCGCCGTCGTCTTCTTCGCCGCCGTGGTCTTCTTCGCCGGCGTTGCCGCTGTCTTCTTGGCCGCCGTCGTCTTCTTCGCCGGAGCAGCCTTCTTCGCCGGTGCGGCCTTCTTCGCCGTCGCCGTCTTGCTGGCGGTCGTCTTGCTGGCAGTCGTCTTGGTGGCGGTCGTCTTGGTGGCGGGCGCCTTCTTGGCGGCCGTCTTGGTGGCGGGTGCCTTCTTCGCCGTTGCCTTCTTCGCCGGCGCAGCCTTCTTGGCAGGTGCTGCCGTCTTGGCGGGAGTCGCCCTCTTGGCGGTCGTGACGGAAGCCGCGATCGTCAGCTTGGGCAGCTTCTTCGCGCCGGAGACCACGGCCTTCAGGTCAGCGCCGGCACTGAACTTCGGGATCGCGGTCTTCTTGGCCTTCAGGCGCTCGCCGGTCCGGGGGTTGCGGACCCATCGGGCGTCACGGACGCGCTTCTCGAACGATCCGAAGCCCGTGATGGCGACCTTCTCGCCCTTGGCGACCTCGCGGGTGATCGTGTCGATCACCGACTCGAGAGCATGAGCAGCCTGCTTGCGGTTGCCTTCGTAACGCGCAGCGAGGGTGTCGATCAGCTGACTCTTGTTCACTAGCTTCCCTTCCGTGAACCTGTCCGAGGTCGAGCCGTTGCCCAACTCCTGTTCGGCACGCTAGGGAAAAGTTGTGCTCGTCACAATGACTACACGCGGTTTTCCCTTGCCTAAGTGGGAAAACTCAGCAGTTCGGGGGGTTATCGCCCCTCTTCGTGTGCCGTGAGCACACTGCGCGCTCAGAGCGTGGCGGGCTTCCACGACGGTCGCTCGGACTCATAGGAGGTCACGTCTGCCTCGTGGGACAAGGTGATTCCGATGTCGTCGAGTCCCTCGAGCAGCCGCCAACGTGTGTAGTCGTCGATCTCGAAGGGAGCCGTGAGAGCGCCGGCCTGGACGGTGCGCTGCTGCAGGTCGACGATGATCTGCGTGGTCGGCTCGGTCTCGATGAGCTTCCACAGCTGCTCGATCACGTCCGGCGTGACCTGCGCTGCGACCAGCCCCGCCTTGCCCGAGTTGCCTCGGAAGATGTCGGCGAACCGGCTCGACAGGACGACCCGGAAGCCGTAGTTCATCAGCGCCCAGACGGCGTGCTCGCGCGACGAGCCGGTGCCGAAGTCCGGCCCCGCGACCAGCACGGTCGCGCCGTCGTACGCCGGCTGGTTGATGACGAACTGGGGGTCCTTGCGCCAGGCCGCGAAGAGCCCGTCCTCGAAGCCGGTGCGGGTGACCCGCTTGAGGTAGACCGCCGGGATGATCTGGTCGGTGTC
>JBDTXF010000114.1:0-8006 GCA_040006355.1 Nocardioidaceae bacterium
TCGAGACGGAGATCGAGAGCCGCGAGATCGAGGCCGCCCAGGCCGAGACCCTCGACGAGTCCGAGCGGGCCGACCTCGAGGAGATCCTGCGCCGGCTGCTGCGCAGCCTGCACGGAGCACCGCGGCCCAAGCGCGCGATCGCGGCCCAGGGCGTGGTCGACGGGCGCCGGACGATGCGCGCGAACATGAAGTACGACGGGGTGCCGTTCCGTCCGGTCACCGTCCGCAAGGTCGAGGACCGGCCCCGGCTCCTCGTGCTTGCGGACGTGTCGCTGTCGGTGCGGAGCACGGCGCGCTTCACCCTCCACCTCGTGCACAGCCTGCAGTCGGTGGCTGCCCAGGTCCGCAGCTTCGCGTTCGTCAAGGACCTGGTGGAGATCACCGACCTGTTCGCCGAGCACCGCATCGAGGACGCACTGTCCCTGGTGCTGGCCGGGCTGCCCTCCGGTGGGGTGCTCGACGTGGACGCCGACTCCGACTACGGCACCGCCTTCGAGCAGTTCCTGGAGCAGTACGGCTCCGCCGTCACCCGTCGTACGACGATCCTGGTGCTCGGTGACGGCCGGGGCAACGGCAAGGACCCACGGCTGCCGGTGTTCGAGGAGCTCACCCGACGGGCCCGTGCCACGGTGTGGCTCACCCCCGAACCGCGCTACTCCTGGGGACTGGGACGGTGCGACCTGCCGGCCTACGAGGAGTACTGCGACCGCGTCCAGGTGGTGCGCAACCTGCACGGCCTGGAGAAGGTCACCAGATCGATGTCCGGGGCCGGACGGTGACCATCCGCGTGGCCGGCCGCGCAGACGCCGATGTCGCGCCCATCGACCCCTGGGCCGCGACGGTGGGCGGCTGCTACGAGGACCAGCTCGTCACCGTGCGTGCGATGCACGGTGAACGGCCGCCGCGGCAGCTGCGCACGGTGCGCACCGAGCACTTCGACCTCTCCCCGGCGGACGGCCGGATCGAGCTGGCGCACGTGGTCCCCGCCTCGTCGATCGACGACGACCTCGCCGGCCTGCTGCAGGACGAGCTGTTCGGCCCGGGCTGGCTGCGCGGCGCGGACCTGTTCGAGCGGGTGTTCACCGGGGTGGTCAGGACCAGTGCCGAGGACGCGATGGAGAGCTGGGAGCTGTTCTACCGCAACACCCTGGACCGGCTGGACGCCCACCGGGGGACCTCGCTCCCGGGCGACGGGTCGATCGGAGGCTACGGGTCGATCGGCGGCTACGCACCCGTGCACGAGCACGCCCTCTCCCTGCTGGGTCCCGGATCGGTGCTCGAGCTCGGCTGCTGCTTCGGCTTCTTGTCCCTGCAGGTCGCGCGCACCGGGCGACCGACCACCGCCTCGGACGTCTCACCCGGGACGGTCGGCCTGCTGCGGGCGATCAGCCCCCGGCTGGGGGTCCCGCTCACCACCCTCACCGCCGATGCGTCCCGCTTCCCCGGTCCGGACGCGATGGCCGACACGGTGCTGGCGATCCACCTGCTCGAGCACCTCGAGCCCGCCCACGGCACCCAGGTGGTGGCCGAGGCGCTGCGGCTGGCCGCGCGACGGGTCGTGGTCGCCGTACCTCTGGAGGCGGAGGCCAACGAGACCTACGGCCACGTCCGCACGGTGTCGCTCGACGACCTCGACCGATGGGGCCGCCGGACCGGCTTCGGCTACGAGGTGCATGAGTTCCACGGCGGCTGGCTGGTCGTCGACCTCGTCTGAGCCGGCCTGTCGCAAAGTGAGACGTGGGGCTGCGGTGTGCGTGTCGATACTGGGCCCGAGGGCGTGCAGACGCGAACGGGAGTGCAGCCATGACCGACGATCGCTCGGGACCCACCTATCGGCTGATCTACCGCAGCCGCAGCCTGATCCCTGCCGAGAGCACCCGGACGGAGCTCGGCAGCCTCTTCAGCGCGGCTCGCTCCCACAACAAGAGACAGGGCGTCACCGGCGCCCTGCTGTGCGCGGACGACTGCTTCGTGCAGGTCCTGGAGGGTGACGAGCAGGTGGTGCGCGGGTTGTTCGACCACATCTCGACCGATCCCCGGCACGACAGCGTCGAGGTGCTGCAGTCCGAGGAGGTCGGGAGCCGGGTCTTCACCCGTTGGGCGATGGCCAAGGTGTCGGAAGGGGGCGAGCCGGACATCCCACTGATCGCGCACCGCGACGGCATCTCCCCGGCCGCGGGTCACCGCACCGACACCGAGCAGGACCGGCTGCTCGACATCATGCGCGCCGCCGCACGCGGCGACTCCCACGCCTCCCGTTGACGAACGGGACCGCTCGCTAGCTGACGAAGGGGATGGTCTGCGGGCCCTCCGGAAGCACGCACACGCGTGCGTCCGGACCCGCGTCGTGCAGGGCCTCCAGGACCGTCTCCGCGACGTCGTCGGTCTGGCCGAGGTGGGCCGAGGCGAGCTCCGCGGCCGAGAGGTACGACGTGCGCATCACCACCCGGGCGTGGGCCTGCACCTTCGCCTGCACCTGCACCTGCCACTGGTCGGGGACCGTGCGCTCGCGGGCCGCGATCGTCGCGAGCAGCGCCTCGGGTGAGGCCTCCGAGGACAGCACCTCGCGATAGGAGCCGTGGTCGGGGAAGCCGTCGCGGCACTCCGCGGCACAGACGATCGTGCCGCCCGGCTTGACCACAGTCATGCCGGCCGACATGCCCTTGACCGCCTGGTAGAGGTTCTGGTCGAGCGGGTAGCCGGCGTTCGTGGTCACCACCACGTCGAAGAGCGCGGGCACCGGTCGCATCGCGAGCCGCTGGGCAGAGGCTCGCGCTGCGGCGTGCATCTCGGGCAGCGTGCCCCCGAACGCCTCGACGATCCGCTGGTCCCGGTTGAGCACCACGTCGAGGCCGAAGTCCACGTCACCGACCGCCGCGACCACGGCGCGGATGTCGTCGTGCACCGGGTTGCCCTCGCACACAGCCCAGGTCGCCCGCGGGTCGCCGATCCGCTTCGCGTCGTGAAGGGTCAGCACCGTCTCCAGCCCGGCGAGACCCGGGGCGACGAGCTTCGGCCCGCCGCTGAAGCCTGCGAAGAAGTGCGGCTCGACGAACCCGGTGGTGATCCGCACGTCGGCCTCGGCCCACTCCCGGTTGAGGAAGACCGGCACGCCTGCACCATGGATGCCGAGGAACACCAGCGACGAGTCGTCGCGGGCGTCGTGGTTGACCACGCGCACGCTCGCCGCGACCTCGTCGCCGAGCATCGCGCGGATCTCGGCGTCGGTGTTGCCGCGGTGCGTGCCGGTCGCGACGAGCAGGACGACGTCGTCGAGCGCCACGATCCCCTCGAGCTCCTCGAGCACGGCCGGGACCATCAGGTGTCGCGGCTGCGGCCGGGTCCCGTCGCACATCGAGATGGCGACCTTCTGGCCCGGGCTGACCAGCTCGCGCAGCGGCCGGCCGGCCACCGGCGAGCGCAGTGCGGCGCGCAGCAGTCCCCGCTGGTCCTCGGGCGCCTCGGCGTACGTCGGCTCCACGACCGTCGTCCGGGACTCAGGGAGGTCCACATCGAGGCCGGTCTCACCGTAGGCCAGCCGCACCCGCACCGTGCTCTGCGTCATCGAGGTCCCTCCAGGTCTGCTCGTCGATCCCTTGGGTGAAGCGTCGCACGCTCTCGGTGACCTCGTCCGGCGAGCGCAGGCCGGCGACGACGGTCGCGACCGCGGGGTGGCGGAGCGGGAACTGCAGAGCGGCTGCCGGGAGCTCGGTGCCGCTTGCCTCGCAGAGGTCGGCCAGCGCGCGGGCCCGTTCCAGGATCTCCGGCGGCACCTGCCCGTAGTCGAAGTGCGCCTCCGCAGTCGGGCGAGGACGGGCCAGCAGCCCCGAGTTGTACGGCGCGGCGGCCACCACCGAGACGCCGCGCGCGAGGCACTCCTCGAGCAGCGGCAGCCCGGAGCGGTCCAGCAGCGTCCACCGTCCGGCCAGCATCACCACGTCGAGGTCGGCCTCCCGCACCATCCGGGCCGGACCCATCCAGCCGTTCATGCCGACCCCGACGGCACCGATGACACCCTCGTCGCGGAGCGCGAGCAGCGCCGGCACGGCCTCGGCGACGGCCTGGTCGAGGTGCTCGTCCGGATCGTGGACGAAGACCACGTCGACGTGGTCGGTGCCGAGCCGCTCCAGGCTCGACTCCAGCGAGCGCCGGACGCCGTCGGCGGAGAAGTCGAAGCGACGCACCAGGTCGTCGGGGACGTCGTAGCCCCCGGCCGTGAGGTCGGACCCCGTGGGTGCCGGGTGCGGCTCGAGCAGTCGCCCGACCTTGGTGGACAAGACGTAGCCGTCGCGGGGCAGCTCGGCCAGCGCCTCGCCCAACCGTCGCTCGGACAGCCCGAGGCCGTAGTGCGGGGCGGTGTCGAAGTAGCGGATGCCGGCGCCGTGGGCGGTCCGCACCGCCGCCCGGGCCGTGGCGTCGTCGACAGCTCGATACAGGTTGCCGATCCCGGCGCCCCCGAAGCCGAGCTCGCCGAGCCCTACGTCCGTCGAGCCCAGCCGCCTCACGTGCGTGGACGCAGGCGCAGGCCCGACATGCCGCCGTCGACCGCGATCTCGGTGCCTGTGGTCGAGCCTGCCCCGGGTGAGGCGAGGTAGACGACCGCCGCGGCGATCTCGTCCGCCGCCACCAGCCGGCCGTGCGGCTGACGAGCCTCCAGCGCACGACGCTCGGCGTCCGGGTCGTCAGCCGACTCGAGCAGCCGCTGCACCCACGGGGTGTCGGCGGTGCCCGGGTTGACGGCGTTCACCCGGATGCCGTCGGCCATCCCGTCCGCTGCCATCGCCCGGGTCAGCGAGAGCACCGCCCCCTTGCTGGCCGAGTAGACCGCGCGCTGCGGAAGACCGGCGGTGGCGGCGATCGAGGAGGTGTTGACCACCGCCGCCGAGGGGGACGCGACCAGGTGCGGCCAGGCGGCCCGCGAGACACGCGCGGTGCCGACGACGTTGACGTCGAGCACCCGGTGCCACTCGGCGTCGTCGTTGTCGACGACGCCGCCCTGGGCACCGATGCCGGCGTTGTTCACCAGGACGTCGAGACCGCCCATCGCCTCGACGGCCGCGGCCACGGCGGCCCGCACAGCGGCGTCGTCGGTCACGTCGGCGGTGAAGTAGGAGATCCCGTCCAGCCCGTCGAGATCGGCGGGTGCCTCCGGCGTGCGGTCCAGGACCGAGACGGTCGCGCCCTCGGCGCGGAACGCCAGGGCGACGGCCAGGCCGATGCCCGAGGCACCGCCGGTCACGACGGCCCGCAACGAGTCCAGCTGTCCCATCTCAGGCCTGCCCGAACCGCTGCGCCTGCCGGCCCAGCCCGTCGATCTCGAGCTCGACGACGTCGCCCTCGCGCAGGTAGGGAAAGTCGTTGGCGCCCATCGCGACGCCCGCCGGGGTGCCGGTGTTGATCACGTCACCGGGACGCAGCACCAGGAACTGGGAGAGGTACCAGACGATGTGGTGCACCCCGAAGATCATGTTCTTGGTGCTGCCGTCCTGGCGGAGGTCGCCGTTGACCCAGGACCGCAGACCCAGGACCTGGGGGTCGGGCACCTCGTCGGCGGTGACCAGCCACGGACCGAGCGGGTTGAAGGTCTCGCAGTTCTTGCCCTTGTCCCACTGACCGCCACGCTCGGTCTGGAACTCACGCTCCGAGACGTCGTTGCTCAGCGCGTAGCCGCCGATCAGCGCGGCCGCGGCCGCCTCGTCGGCGAGGTAGCGCGCCTCCGCACCGATCACCACGGCCAGCTCGACCTCGTAGTCGGTCTTGACCGACCGGCGCGGCACCAGCACCTCGTCGTCCGGCCCGACGATCGTGTCGGGGGTCTTGAGGAACATCACCGGCTCGGCCGGCGGCTGGGCGCCGGTCTCCTCGGCGTGGTCGCGGTAGTTGAGCCCGATGCAGACCACCTTGCCGACCCCGGTCAGCGGCGGACCGAACCGCTCCGGATCGGGTACGACGGGCAGCGACCCCTCTGCGAGCGCGGCGCGGATCTCCTCGAGCCGTGAGAACACGCCACCGTCGAGCGTCTCGAGCAGCGGCCCGAGGTCGTGCCAGGCGTCATCGTGCTGGACGACGGGCGTCTCGTGTCCGGGGGACCCCGTCCGGGCGAACCTCATGGCTTGTCTCCTGTGTCTGCGAGCGTCCGGTGGGACGCCTGGTCGATGTACGCGGCGACCCTACCCAGGTCAGATGACCCCGAGCTTGCTCGCCTCGTAGACGGCTTCGGCGCGGCGCGAGACCCCGAGCTTGCGCAGGATGTTGCCGACGTGGAACTTCGCAGTGGTCTCGGAGATGTAGAGCTGTGCGCCGATGTCCCGGTTGGAGAGGCCCCGGGCGAGCAGGCTGAGCACCTCCCGCTCGCGGCCTGTGAGCTGCTTGGCCTCCTCGACGGGAGGCGCGTTGAGGCCCCGCACCATCGCGGCCGCGCTGCGGGCGTCGAAGGCACTCTCCCCCCGTGACACGTCGCGGATCGCCCGGACCAGTGCTGAGGTGTCGACATCCTTGACGACGTAGCCGCGGGCGCCGTTGCGGATCGCCTGCAGCACCAGGTGCTCGTCCAAGAAGGTGGTCAGCACCAGCACCCCCACCTCGGGGTACTGCGTGGTGAGCTCGCGGCACAGCTCGAGACCCTCGCTGTCCGAGGTCGTCGAGAGCTTGAGGTCGAGCAGCACGATCTGCGGATCGGCGCGCCCGACCACAGCCAGCGCCTCCGACGCGCTCGACGCCTCGGCGACCACCCGCAGGTCGTCCTCCCGCTCGAGGATCGAGCGCAGCCCCTGCCGGACGATGGCGTGGTCGTCGACGAGCATGATCCCGACGACGTCGCTGCGGGCGCTCTGCTGGGACGGTGCGAGCGTGGCCATCAGGCCTGCCTCTCTCGTGCTTCTCGGTCCTTGCCGGGGGCACCGGCCAGGTCGTCCACCGCGCCAGGCAGGGGCGGTGGGTGCAGGGGCAACGGCAGCCGGATCTCGACCCGGACCCCGCCGAGGCGGGCCCGGCGGAAGCCGAGGCTGCCACCGAGGTCACCGACCCGGCTGTCCATGTTGACCAAGCCGCGGTGCCGGCCGTCGACCATCGTCGCCCGCTCCAGGCGCAGCTTGCGGCTCAGCTCGGTCGGGTCCCCACAGCCGTCGTCGGCCACCGACAGGGTGATCCGGTCACGGCGGTAGCGCAGGCGCACGATCGCCCGGGTGGCCCGCGCATGGGTGGCGACGTTGAACAGCGCCTCGCCGACGGTCCGAGCCAGCTCGTGGTCGGCGTTGTCGGGCAGCTTGATCACGTCACCCTCGACGCGCAGCACCACCGCGAGGTGCGGCTTGTGCTGGCGGGCCACCTCGTGGAGCAGCTCGGGCAGTGTCGAGACGGTGTCGCGGTGGGGCTGGTGCAGGGCGTAGATCGCCCGGCGCAGCTGCTCGACCGCATCCTGGGAGAGCTTCTTCGCGGTGGTCAGCCGGTCCAGGATCTGGGCGCCGGAGGACCCGAGGTCCTCGGCCTCCCCTCGGGCGAGCTCGACGGCCATCCCGGCGGAGAGGACGTACTGGGTGACGCTGTCGTGCAGCTCGCGGGCCAGCCGGTGCCGCTCACCGTCGATCAGCTCGCGCTGGTGGGCGAGCAGCAGCCGCTCCTCCACCTGGCGGAGCTCGGCGGTGCGGTCGGCCAGGTTGCGTGCCTGGGCCGTCGCCTCGTCGTAGAGCCGCTGGGCCTTGCGGTGCAGCGCCAGCCCCGCTTGGTAGCGGTCGGAGGTGTGCAGCGAGACCGCGGCCTGGTTGGCGAGGATGCGGAGCACCGAGAGGTCCCCGGGCTCCGGGTCCACCTCGAGGTTGTGCTGCGCGACGAGTGCCCCGACGGTGCGGCCCTCCAGCGTCATCGGCACCCGGATCCACCCGGTCGGCTCGATGACCGGCCGGGTGATGCCGGCGTGGATCGCCTGCAGCTCGTGCTGGACCGGGGTCGGCAGCTCGCCCTCGTCGACGGTGATCTCCCCCGTGCCGCGGGAGGCCAGGAACCGTGGG